>QMZC01000062.1 GCA_003662995.1 Archaeoglobales archaeon | reverse complement strand
GCTTGAGTTTTGCAATGATGGAGAGGCTTGATTTGAGAACGGCATTCACATTCGATTCTGATTTTAAAACGCACGGATTTGAAGTCGTTCCATGATTTGAAATTGTAGTATGAAAGGTAAAATCCTGCTCGGCGTTACCGTATTAATCGTGATTGGACTGTTCGTTTCAGGTTACTTTAGCCCATCTACCATTAACTCAGCAATCGAAACTACTGTTGGTGTTAAAACCGTAAGCTTAGACGAACTAAAGCAGATGGCTGATAACGGGAAGATACCTTACGAGGTTTACCGTTTAGCATTGTATGAGGAACTCAAAGATCCCGATGTTACCTTCAGAATTCACGACAGCAAGGTGGAGATTGGAAGAATTAGAGAAGATCTGTTAAAGTTGAACCCTCCAATTCATGCGAGGGAATGGAGAGTTTTGGAGGGCAGGTATGTTGAAAGAATCAATGATACGTGGTTAAGAGTTGTAATAGTGGATTATGACGATCTGTTTGCTGATGAGTATTATTCGGTAAGGTTGATGTTTCCACTGAGATGAGTAGTGGATATGTTGTTGATGGTTGGTTTCCGAGTTATATTGAACTGATTAACGAGACAAAGGGAGAGTGGATAACTAGTGAGGCTGGAGGAACAGCGCATCCGGAATACAAAGCAGCCAATGGCGATCTGGTTATTGAAATATTTAGAAATCCAAATCCTGAAGACAGGAGAATATCTAAGGAAATCGCTGAACAGTTGTTTGATCACTTAAAGAAGAGCAATGTTGATGCAAACCCGACAAACTTACTTTTATTAGTTACTTATGGCTTTAACGCAAACACTCTCGAAGTGTGGAATGTTTCGATTACTTTTAAGGAACCGATTGATGTAAAAGCGATAGAAGGAGATAAACTCGTAGACGTAAACATCAGTAAATCAGACAGTTTGATGAAGTCTATACTACTCGATGGAAGAGGTAACTGCTATGTTTTCTCCACTTTAACGATAAACATATTAAATTCTCTGGAAGTAGTTGCGTACGGTTTTGTTTATCCAGTAAAATCTATGGTTACTGATTACCACGAAGAAGTTGTTATCCCCCTTAATCTTATAAACATCCAACTCGTAAAAGATACAAAAGTAGCTGATCTTGTTTACATTAAGCTTCATGTCAAATACAATAAAGGTAAAGAGGAGGTATATGCTACTATTAGTCCGAAAAGTGGACTAGGCAGAATACCACTGCAACCCCTATCGGGAAAAGCATATCTTCAAAAATTTAAAGGTATTTAAAAATTTAAATTAAAATAAAAATTTTTAAAAGTGAGTTTAACTGCAGCTGAACACAGCATTTGCTCCTTGTTCCACTTCAAAGTCTTCGGGGCGCTCACAATACGGTTTTACAGTTATGTATGTAGTTCCGTCGAAATAACCTGACTGATATTTGTAGTATCCAACCTGTGAGCTTTTATCAACTGTAACTATCATGTTGGCGTTGTCGAGATGCGGATCTGCCCAAATAATGCCCGGTTTCTCTGGCGGAAGCGTAACTGTGTAGCTGCCGAACAGGTACAGTTTGCCGTTGTACTCGCCTACAAAGTATGTGGTTGGATCGATGGTTGTGTAGCCTTTATACAGCAGAATCTTATCAGGTACAGGAACTGGAGTCTCAGTCGGCGTTGGCTGAGGTGTTACCGTTGGCATAGGTGTTGGGCTGGGCGTTGGAGATGGAGTTGGCGTGGGTATAGGAGTGGGAGTTGGCCCCACCGTACTGATTTATATTTTCGATAATCGGCAGAAAACACAGGTTTTGGTAATTTAAAGCTTGCGAGAGTATAGTAATCGAACACGGTCCTAATTTTTCACATTTCTAAATTAAAACCACCTTGAACTACGTGTATGGAAAAATTTATATTTCTGGTAATCAACTATAATCTGGTGAACAGTTATGTTAGAAGAAACAATTAAAGTTGGAAAGAAAAATATCGTAGTAATACCATCAAAAATAAGAAAGAAGGTTGGGATTAGGGAGGGGGATCTGCTTAAAATAAAGGTTGAAGGAGATAAAATACTGCTTGAAAAGCTGTCATCCGAACCTTTTAAGGTCCTCGCTGATGTTATCGGTGAGCCCTACATAGAAGAGGTTGATGAGGTAAAAGCTGAGAAGTGGTTAAGAAACGTGAGGGATTAGATGCCTGTAGCCGATACAGAATTTCTGTTTGCCCTGAATCCACGAGATAAAAAGCACGCTGAAGCGATAAAAACGCTATCGATGAACAACTTGAAGATTCCCGACACAGCAATCTTTGAATTTCAGGTGGTTTTGAGGGCGAGGGGCAGAGAACCGTCGGAGATAGCAAAAGCTATGGCAGCGCTCAAACAGATTTTTGGTAAAAGGATTAAGGAGGTTTCAACAATTAACACAAGCTTGTTTATAAAGCAAGCTGAAATTGAAGAAAAGTATGGCTTGAGTTACTTTGACAGTATGATTGCTGCTTCGGCTTTAGCAGTTGATGGCGTTATTGTTTCGGATGATAGAGATTTTGACAAAGTTGAGGGGTTGAGGAGGTTGCCACTGGGAATAGCCGATTATGAAGGGTAAAATCCTTCTCGGTGTTGCTGTATTAATCGTTATCGGACTGTTCCTTTCAGGCTATTTGAATTCATCTACGGTTAATTCGGCAATCGAAACTGCTGTTGGTGTTAAGACAGTAAGCTTAGATGAATTAAAGCAGATGGTTGAGGAGGGCAAGATACCTTACGAGGTTTACCGTTTGGCTTTATACAGGAAACTGGAGAACCCCAGCATCGTTTACAAGGTGATGGGTAACAAGGTTTACCAGTTTTTAAACGGGTGCAGTGGGTTGTTGGAGGGTAGGTATGTGGAAAGAATCAACGATACTTGGTTGAGGATTATAATAGTGGATTACGATGACTTGTTTGCTGATAGGTATTATTCGGTGAAGGTTGATGTTTCAACTGAGTTAAAAAGTGGATACGTTGTTGATGGTTGGTGGCCGAGCTATCTGAAATTTATAAACGAAACAGAAGGTAGCTGGAGCTACAACTCTACTTGGGATGAACACTACTCTGGTAGGGTGAAGATAAGGTATTACCTCAATCCGAACGCGGAAGATGTTAGAGTTTCCAAGACTATTGCAGAGCAGGTTTTGGAGTATGGCAATGAAAACCGATTGACAAAAACACAAACAATCCAGCTGGTTTATGACAGGCTCGTAAGGAGTGCAGTTGATTACGTTCCAGACAACAGCTGGATTGGTAAGCCATTTACCATTAATGTTCTGGATGGAGATAAGTTGTTTTCGTTAAATGTCTCTAAATCGGACAGTTTAATGAAATCTTTCTTGCTCTACGGTAGGGGTAGTTGTTATGCCCAAGATACATTCGTTATCTATGTTCTTAACTGGATGGGTGTTAAGGCTGGGGAGTTCGTTTGTGAGAACCCCTTGGGAGGGTGGCATGGGTTTGTGGCAATTCCAATGTACTATATCCACCTTAAGGAGCTTCACATACCTTCTGGTATCCAAAATGTACCGATAAGACCTTTAGTCATAAAGCTGAATAATACAAAAGAAGAGTTCGTTGCGTACAGCATAACGAGCCCGTTTTATGGTCCTGCTGGGGCTAACGAGAAAGTCACATCTGGATTTAGACACTATATTTTTAAATAAAATAAACTAATAAAAATTTAACCTTTAACTCTTATCCACAACTTATTACATAGCTACCGCCGGATTGCTCGTTGTAGTGATAGCTGCACCACGGAGATTCCGTTATCTTTGTCGTTCCGTCGTTGAAGTTGTCTGGATTGAACTCGTAGACACCAGCTTTTGGTTTGCTTAACTGAATGTGATATGCCGTTTCAACATCTCTGTTGTACACTGGGTTGGCAAATAATGTACCTTCGCCTATCGATGGGTTGTAGTAGCCGAACGTGTAGACTGTTCCTTTATATTCACCAGCGAAGTAATCCAAGCCGTTTGTTGAGACTACGTATAGGTAAATCCGGTCCTTATTGGGAGTCTCAGTCGGCGTTGGCTGAGGTGTTACCGTTGGCATAGGTGTTGGGCTGGGCGTTGGAGATGGAGTTGGCGTAGGTGTAGGAGTGGGAGTCGGAGTCGGATATGGCGTAGGAGTGGGTGGTGGTGTGGGTGTTGGCGGAGGTGTAGGAGTCGGTGGGGGTGTTGGTGTTGGAATTACACAATTTATAACCTGAATCGAAACGCTCGTCCTCGCCGTGTTGGTTCCATCTCCAGCCTCAGCGTAAAGAGTATAATCTCCTTCCGAGACGGACGAGAAGTCGTAAGATTTCTCCCAGACCCCATCCTTCGATGTACCTGACACCAAACTGGCGTATCCAATAGAATAAACCCTACCATTCTGAGTCATCCACAGCCTGACGTAATCCACACCTCTATCATCCGTAGCCTTAACCCGTATGGTTTGTGATTCCTGACAGACTGCTCCGACAGGACTCTCTATCGAGACGGCTGGAGGTACCGTGTCTGGAGGCACATACACACCCGTGACAACCAGACTCTCCCATGTGCAGAATCCCTTAACGTCACAGGCAAACACCGTTATTCTCTGTGACTGCGTTGTTTTATCTCCGTAGGGATACCAGACCGTGACATTTGTTCTGTACGGTGGACTGTAATCGATTCCCGGAGATGCGAAATAATTGTTTTCGGACGGTTCGGTCGTTGTCCCGCAGGTATCTCCCAGATTGCCTGTTCTGTCGTGTATGTTGTCAACACTTGCGAATTTAACGTACGCTATATCGTAATCACCCTTTTCCACAGTAGCCTCAATGAGCAGTTCTGTTTCGGCCTGATACGATGGTCCGTAAGCACATATTCCGCCTGCAACACCGTCGTAGTTGTAGGTGTGGAAGTCGGGGCTGAGAATTCTTATGCTTGTGATCCTTGGCAGTTTAACGTTTCTCACATCAATCGTTACTGATTTCTCCGTTTTGTGGGTTACGTCGTAAGCTTCGAAAGTTATCGTGTACGTACCGACGTTGAAATATTTAGTCGCGGAGACCTCGTCACTCCTCGATGCTGTTGATTTTTCCTTAACCACAGCTCCGTTAACCCTTATTACGAGTTTAGTTAGGGTAACATCACCGGTAGCCTTGGCGTGCAGGGTAATCGTTCCCGGCAGGTAAACATCTCTGGATGGTTCGATTACCGTTATTCCCGGAGGTAAGTCGGAAGAAGTTAAGCTTTCAAGCGGTAAGACCGTTACATTTACCTTATCGTCTGCCGAAATATCTCCTATGTATGCCCTTGCCTTTATCTCGTAATCTCTGACATCTTTCAGAATCGTGAATCCCTGTATGATGCGGATCTCCTTATTTAAAGTCTCAGGCATGACCTTGAGGTTAATTATACCCTTGTCCGTCAGGTGGAGCAGGCCATTAGGTACGCTTACCGTCTTTGTCTCGCCAGGAGCAATTCTGTACTCGAATATCTCTTTCATTCCGGGTACCTTCACCGAAACCGTGTAGTAATCCTCTACGGTATCAAATGGTAGATACGTGATTGCTGCTGGTAGATTTGTCGGTTTGATTATTAGCTTACCTTCAGTACTGCTGAAGACCTTTTCACCGTCAACATCCAATATTTCTTCCTTATCACCGCTTAAAACCTTGAGCTCTCCTGGACCGAGGTTTCTTATAAAAACTTTGTTGCTTACGAAAATCTCTTTTTCAGCCGTGATTATGTCGTGTCTGCTTATTAGGGGTGTAATCTTCCTGATATTTGTTATCGTGATTGTACCATCTCCGCCTGTAACCTTACCTCTCGCATAGTTTGAGCGGTAGAACTGTCCCCAAACGCCTACTTTTAGATCGTTTATGCTGCCAGTGATCGTCTTAACCTGGCCATTAACAAGCACTGTGCCGAAACTTCCAAAGTTTCTAACCTCAATCTCTCCTCCTCCTTTAATCCTCAGCACTTCCTTGTCGTTGACGAATACTGTTGTGTACGTTTCGGGAGTGTAATCGAAAGAACCCCACGGAGTGCTGATATGAGCCTTAATATTTGGTGAGACGTGGAATGAGACAGACTCGAAGGGTTTTGGTGACGCTACGGTCGTTTTTAACCCGCTAAGGTAATAATACCATCCGTGCCCGGAATACTCTCTTGACATGGAAAGAGGTGCCGTAGTTGAGATGTCTTGAAGTGAGATTTCAGAGCTGAATTCGTTCAACGCCTTGGCGTCGCTTTCAGAATTTGTTATGAAAATACCACCCGCGTACAGGGCATCTAAAGAAGCTTCAACGATCTTGAGGGTCTGCCTACCATCCCACCTGCTCCTCCAGCCATAATGATTGCATCCGGGATGTTTGGTGGATAAGGTTATATTGTCTCCTGCACTTACCCGTGCAATCCTCTTCCCATCTACGTACACATCGCTAACGCCATCCTTTGCACTCAGAATAATCTCATGATGCCCCCTTTCAAGCGTTACGCTCTCTCCTCCGGCTTTTATAATGAGCTTGCCCCAATCTGCCGAAATGTAATAACCGTAGAACCACGTTCCCCAGTATCTTCCGCACCATCCACCAGTTGTTAACAGATCAATAGAAATCAGCTTAACACTGTTCGACGGTGTGTCGTAGTAAAGCGTTACCGGTGGTCTACCATCCCAGGTCTTCTCGTAGTAATTTATGTTACTCGATTCACCATTCTCTGGCTTTGTCTTGAAAACATCCATGACAAGCTCTCTTCCAAAACTGGGTCCGCTCCATTCGAGCTTGGCATAAGCTCCGCCGTAGTGCTCGTGCATCCTTACCTTTATCTCGTGATAACCTTTACCCAAGGTTATTTTTGCTGACTTGGTTACGGGTGCATGAAGTCCGCCGTTGTCTATGACCTTCCTACCATCTATCCACAGCCATGATCCGTCGTCAGAGGTTAAGTAGAACGTGTATTCTCCAGTTCTTGGAATGTGGAGATAACCCGCCATTCAACACTGAAAACGTCCATCTTTCCTATTATTTCCTTAGGCCATCCGTTACTATCGCTGATGTCTATTGCCACATCAGTTTTTACCACTGGCGTGCCTTTCCACGCTTCGTTAGCATAATATTTTGCAATCCATCCCTTTTCGGGTGTAGAAGATTTTGGAGATTCTAGAGGTTTTTGAGGTCCTTGAATTCGTTTAATGGGTACGGAAATCTCAACACTTCCTGGTAGCATGGTTATGTACCTGCTACCGGAAAACTGTATGGCTGATTGAACTGCCTTGACCTTGTTGTAGTGGTATTCCACATTAACAAGGTAGTCTCCCTTCCTCGCAAATCTGAACTTGAATACCGGCCTGTTAATCGTTAATCCATTTGCTGGAATGTTCTTCCAGCCTAATCCCTCAACGTACACTTTTGAGATGCTACCGTGTTCATCGTCTTTCGGAACTATTGTAACTCTGTATTTGAATCCTGCACTCGAGATCAGTTTTATCTCGTGAGCTCCTAGAGGGACATGAGTTGTCTCTTTTCCATCAACGTAAACTTTGACAGACGGTTCTGTGTAGTAGGAGATCTTTGGTGGATTTACTGCAACCTGAACTGGAATGCGCGCCTGATTGGAATATCCCTCCCTGTAAACGTATATGTATGAGCCCGAAAGGTCTATGGATTGAAGTCTGATTGGATCGTCTCCATATCCGTAGGATTCCGTTTCTGGAGTTCTGCCTGGAAAGAGGATGCTACCAAAGTATCCGTCGTGTACCGTCACTGATCTTAAGTCACGTCTGCTATCAAAAGCAACCTTTGACAAAATAGGGTCTTTTGTCACTCCAACGACTACCTTTCCGTTGGCACTTCTGTAAACGTAGCCCCAGAACCCGCCGTTGTTTGTCAGGGTTATATGCCTACCAACACTTACGACTTTTGCTCCTTTTGGTAGATCAGACCTGTAAACCCATATGTCATGCACAATATCTCCGCAGCCGTACCAGTCTCCGCACCTTACATTCCATCCGTAATGTGTGATGTATTTTGCATTCACAATTCCAGACAGTCTTTCAGTTTGCAAATTAATTTTAGCGGGATAGGGAACATTAACTCTAAAAGACACTTCTCCGCTCTTTGCAACTCCAGCTTTCACGTCACCCTTAAAGGGTATTGTTGAGACTGGTCTTACCCTTAAGACAGTATATCCTCCGTCAATCCCAGGATTTGGAATGGTCAAATCGGCATTTCCGTGCAGAGGAATCCATCCCGTGCTAACTACTGATGAGTTGATTGGAGACGAGAAAGTTTCAATACTCTTTCCGTCGACTATCAGCTCAACGTCGTGATTGTACTTCGAGTGACTTACTGCGTAAATTGCGGGATCTCCTGGAATAAACGTCTCTCCGTCAAGAGGATACGTTATTTTGACGTCAGGGGGAGAGATCAGTATGATATTTACGGTTGTCGAATCAGATGCTTTTTGACCGCTCGTATCCTCAGCTTCCACCTCAATTCGATTGTTTCCTGAGTTCAGCCAGATCGTCAGCGTCTTTGCAAAGGCCTTTGCATAGGGCTCATTGTAGAAAACCTGTTTTCCATTAACGTAAAGCTTAATTCTTGCAACACCGATGTCATCGCTCGCGGAAATTGTAACGTTCACATCTTTGGCACTTTTCCAGTTGTTACATTCGTAGGAGCTGTTACGCTGACAGTTGGTGGATTGTCCCTCACCGTAACGTTAACGGAATCTCTCGCAGTTTGATCTTCGATGTCTACTGCAACAGCCTCTATCGTGTGTTTTCCGGGGCTGAGATCAACATCCATCTGATAGGGTGGATGAGAATCTTCTCCCGCCATGATACAGTCAACGTAGAACTCAACCTTCTTAACTCCCCTGTCATCTGATGCCGTTGCTTTGACCGTAACTGTGTAGTGGCTGGAAGATGAAACGTAGAAAACCTCTCCCTCGTTCGGTTGAATTATGTGAACAGATGGAGGATTGTCCCTTCTCACCTCAACGGTAACTGAATCCATAGCTGTTTTTCCTGAAGTATCCTTCGCTGTCGCGTTCAGGATGTGAACTCCCAGATGGAGATTGATAGAATTCGTGAATGAGACTGAGAAATTGTTGGGATACGTGCAATTGATAATACTACCGTCCACATCCACACATACCTCAACAACTCCTCTTTCGTCGGCAGTGTAAACGGAGTAGGAAACTTCGGCGTTGCTTCCAGTTGTCCAGACAGTGGAAGGTGCAGTGATGCTTACAGTCGGCGGTGTGTCTGGAAGCAGTTCTTCTGCTGTCAGAACTCTGGAGGAGGTTTTACCTGTAATATCCCTCACCTTGACGATAACATACTTCGCCTGTGTGAAATTGATGCTGTTTGCTGGAATTTCGACTGATTTGTGAACGTTGGAGTACTTCAGAATCGTGTGTCCCTTAACGCCGGTTTCCCTGAAATTTCGAATTTCCTTCATCAACTCAGGAATATCTTTTTCATCGATCAATCCCTCTGATTTGTAAATGTGCTCTCCGCTTCTATCACCCATGAAAATCTGGAGCGAGGCGACGACTATATCGTCGGAAGATTCAATGTCCAGAGTAACGATTCCATTGCTGGCAGAATGATTGACTGACAGCTGGGGGTACTGTCTATCTCTCTCGAGCTCTACTGGCTTGATGTATGTCACATGGAACATCTCTTCACCGTCAAAGTAAAGTGCGATTGTAATGATCCCGTCTCCGTTTCTGTCATCGATTGAGAAGCTGATTGGCTCGAAGGGTTCCCAAACGCCGTTGTTGTTATCGTCGTGGATTTCAGTTAAATTACCGTCAACAAGAAGCGTGAGCCGAGAAAGGTTTATCGACAGTGCCGTGGGATTGCTGACAGTAACTTGGGAACCTCTGACTATGACGCTTGCTGGCTGCACACCCGAAACCATCATTTTCTCGCTGGTTGACTGCGAAACCTGAACGAAGGTTGCAGAAAGGGCGACCGTTATTGCGACGAGAATTAGCATTACCACGACATTTGCGAGAGCCCTATCATCGAGCTTAATTCTTTTGAATACTGGTTGTACCTGTTTTATAGAAGATACATTTCTGGATAGCAGGTTAATTGCTTTAATTGGTTTTTTAGGGTCACTCAAATTCTCCATCATTTCACCTCTATCAATTTTTCGATAGATGTTTATCCCTAAATATATATGTCTTACGTTATTATCGATAATGATAATGAAATAGAAGGTTAACAAAATGTATATATATCTATTCAATTAAACATTACTAAAAAAGGGAGGGTGGAGAGATGGATAAAATTGAATCTGCGAAAATTTGGTCGATTGTCATATCTGTGATTGTGCTGTTGATGTTTCAGGTATGTCAGATTGTACAGGCCGTCGACGATTCGATAACAATTCCAACTTTAAATCCAACTGAAAAATCGAAGGTAGAAGAGGCAATTTCTCCTCTCACATCTGCGATTACCAGAATAATTTATGCAATACAGGTAATTGTAGCACTTATAGCAATCGGTGGTTTCTACTTTTGTGTTTTTTGATGATTTCAGCACAGACAAGGTAATTGTAGCACTTATAGCAATCGGTGGTTTGGTCTACGGAGGTGTACTCTGGTGGAAATCTCAGCTGTCTCCAGAGCAACAGAAACAGGGGAAGAGGTATGTCACTGCTTCGCTGATACTCCTTGCAATTGACGTTCTTGCCTGGAGATTTGCCGATGTAATTATAAAACTGGTGACTGGAAGTGGTGGTCTGTAGTAAGAATTGTCGAAAACATTGTGAGGGATCAATATGACCCCTCAATTCGACATCAATTCCCTAACACAAAACTATGAGATGGTGAAGGACAAAGAAGTTTCGCCCAGGGGTTCTGCACTTACGGGTGCGGCTATAGAAGAAGTTAAAAAACTCCTTAAGGCTAAAACGAGAGAAATTTTGCAGAACTACGATCTCGGAGAGTACATCGACGAGTCCTTCAGCATACAGGTCGATGGGAAGAAAATAATACTCGGGATAATCAGGGAGAAGGGGACATACGTTCTCGCCGGATTGTATGTCGACGACAAAGGCAAGATCGTCGAAAAAAGCCGCTGGAAAAGGTCAAACTGACACACCTCCTGAGAATTATCAACGAAGTCCTGCCACAGTTCACACAGAAGGTAACTGAGCTCAAAGAGATTTACACGCAGAAACTGCTCATCGATCTTAAAAAAGCAATTGACACCCTTGAAAAACTTTAACAGTCCAATTTTTGCTTTTTGCTTTGTATTTTTCCAGAAGAGATGTTGAGTTCTTCTTGAAAAAGGGAGCAAGGTGGTACTGTGTTTTTAATTAAAAAGTTGATTGACAATTTTGCGAATGGACAGAAATCAAGATCGACGAGTGAAAGGTTCTCAATGGCATCATGCATTAAAATAAAACCGTATCGCTACGAAAAAAGTCTTCCAAGAGCTGCAACACTACTGAGGACGCTAAAAGGTAAATATAGTTTTGAAATCGTTTTTTCAACAAAAAGCGATGCATCAATTTTTCTCCTCTCAGAAGATGACGATTTTGTCTCTCTCAAAAAGAGAGTAGCATCCATCTATCCAGAGGTGCTTTTAAGTGATTGCGACTGCAACACGCTATATACAGAACTAGGTGAGTACTGTATATTGACTGCAAAGCTCAAGAGGAGTTCTGTTTTCCCGATTAATACGAATTTTAGTGTTGACCCGTTCAACGTTCTATTTACATCACTGAGAGGTCAGAGTATTACTGTAGCGTACCAGGTTGCTTTCGAGCCGTCGCCAAAAAGTGGAGAAAAAATCATAGCTGCTGGAGAAGCTATGATGAAAGGAAAGGTCGTTGGATGGCTGAATCCCAGAATTGTGGAAGCTACGCAGTTGGAGAAAGAGGTCGCTAGATTGGTCATCCTTAAAGGTAGGGATGTTCTATTCAGAACAGAGATGAGATTTGGAATTTTCGACTGGGGCGAAAAAGAAAAGGAAGAAGTCGAAATAATAACTCGAAACCTGCAACAATATCTCCAACTCTTCATGAACCCCACTGCAAACCAGGGATTCAAAATTAAAAAATCGAGAAGTAAAAGAGTGCTGAAAGATTTTCTGGCGAGAAAAGTATCTCGCTCTTCATTTGTTCTTTCTGCAGAAGAACTATCGTACCTCGCACATTTTCCGGGTGAAGAAGTGCACGCACCAAACGTTGACTGGTTGATGACTAGGGCTGACGTTAGTGCTCCGATTGAAAGGAGTGTAAGATGGGCCACAAAGGTGATATAGAACACGTTTACACGCTAAACAAGCACACGTTGCCAGAAGATATCGAAAGAGACATAAGGCAATCGTACTCCTTAACAGTTCCTCTTCTCGAGACTTTTTCAAGTGAGTGTGACAAAGAAATTGAGAAGTCAGAAAAGCCAAAACAGATGGTTGTGACTGCCGATGAAGTGGAAGGATTGATAAACAGTGGAGAATACGAATTTGTGACCGTTCTGCCTAATAACAAGGTTGTGATAAAATCAATTAAAAACTAAATTCTATAAAGGTATTTAGTGAAAATCAAGATTTACGTTTAAACTGTGATTCAACGATCTTCCACAGCTCTGGGTATTTTTCTTTAACCGCCTTTTCGAGTAATTCTGCAGCCACTCTGCTCATCGAGAACTCCGGTATAGTTTTCTTTAGATATTTGAAGACAGCCACGCACATCGGTGACCAGATCGTTATCCTTGAATAACTCTTTGCAGCTTTAATTGCCTCGTTCAACACTCTATCATCGATTTGAATTTCTGGTTTTTTCCCTCTCTCCACTTCTTTCGTCTCAGCTTCCCCATCTCTACTTCTTTCACTTTCCTGTTTTACATTATCTAAGTCAGGAGGTATTAGTGCATCCAGACCTCTGCCGAGTCTACCATTCTTCTTTTTCTCACCAGCCAAGCTCGATCACCTCTTTAGCAAGTTTTCTATACGCTTTCGCACCAGCACATTCTGGATCGTATATTGCCACCGGTTTGCCATGGCTTGGCGCTTCGGCAAGTCTCACGTTCCGAGAGATAACTGTTCTGAACATTCTGCCATTGAAATAACTTTTTACCTGTTTGGCAACTTCTTCACTGAGCTTAAGTCTCTTATCATACATCGTTAACAATGTCCTCAGCTCTATATCTTTGTTTAACCTGTTTTTTACCAGATTCACAGTCCTGAGAAGTATGGCGATTCCTTCGAGTGCATAATACTCTGTCTGAACGGGGACTATGATTTTGTTGCAGGCAGTCATTGCATTTATAGTCAGGATACCCAGTGTAGGCGGCGTGTCCACGATGATATAGTCGAATTCGTTCTTGACAGAGGATAACGCTTCCCTCAAAATAAATTCTCTTCCAACAATACTTGATAACTCGATTTCCGCACCGCTTAGATTTATGTTACTTGGGGCCACAAATAATCCTTTTAATTCTGTTTCCAGAATTATATCTTGCAGGCTAACCTTATTTACAAGTACATCGTAAATGGTGCTTCTAACCTTTTCTTTTTCGATTCCCGCTCCAGATGTTGCTGCAGCTTGAGGATCCAAGTTCTATCAATAACACTCTTTTCCCCATGAGAGCCAGTTGTGCTGATAGATTGACTGCCGTTGTCGTTTTCCCGACACCACCTTTCTGATTGCAAATGGCTATTACCACATTCCCACCCCACTTCAAACTTCATAGTTTTAACTTTGCAGATCAAACTTTAAACTTAACACTTTGTAGTTTGAAGTTTGAACTTTATAAATGTTATTCATCACCTTGCAGTATTAGAGGGCTCCCATCTTACACCCACCGGAAACCATCTGACCTTAAAGCGGAAATTACAATGGAAAATGCTACCCCAAAATTTGTGAATACAAAAACTGATTACGCCAACATGTTATTTTATTTTTAAGTTATTGGCGGTTCATTATGGTATTGGATTAATCAATGCTAAATAAAATCTAATAATATTACTAACAAACAAATAATAAAAATTTTAATAGATTATAAATGTATAACACTACAACCAAATCTAATACCATATTGAATACAGCTGAAGATGCGTGAAGAAATTTAAACAATCAAGCTATAAAATTAATCTTAAAGGAGACAGAGAGTAGATTTCTTTTGTAAAATTCAGAAAGGGGACCTGTCCACTTAACATAAACACCACCTCAACTTATTATAATAAAGCATAAACAGCTTACAGAACAAATTCCAGCTTCTTACAGGATTTAAACAACTAATTGAGCAAAAGAATATCTT
>QMZC01000061.1 GCA_003662995.1 Archaeoglobales archaeon | reverse complement strand
CTGTTAGTTTTTCCTCTTCTCTTGTGTCTTACAATGTACCTTATCTTCCTCTCTGTCAATCTGCCGTAACCCATCAGTTGTTTGAGGGTATTTAAAGTCAAATTTTTTGGGACTATACAAGTTTTAAATTGTTTAAGTTGTTATTGTGACTAAGATCTGGATTTCAAGGTTTGACCCCGAATTGGTAAACGTGTTTAAGAGATTGTTTGTTGGCATTGGCGTAAAAACAATTGGATATTTGACGATAACAGCCGGAATCTTCCTTGCTATTAAGGATAAAAATTTGGCTCTTCAAATTGTTTTAACTGGCGTGGTTATAGTTGTTATCGGTTGGATGTTGATAGTAAAGGCTTTAAGGCAGGCGAAGGGTGAAGAGAGGAAAACTACCCAAAAACACGGGCCGGAGGGGATTTGAACCCCCGACACCGGGATTAAGAGTCCCGTGCTCTGCCTGGCTAAGCTACCGGCCCTCTGCATGGTTGTATAGTGTAGTTTATAAAAAAGTTTTGTTGGTTTTTGGATTGTTTCACCCCCATCTGAAGTTGATTTAAGAGCTAAAACATGAAAACATTAAGCTTTCTTACCAAACTGACTCTCATACAGCCTCGCAACCCTCTCAATCGTGTCTGCTTCATCCACGTCCTTATCATCCCTAAGCCTAACAAATCTCGGAAACCTCAACGCATAACCGCTTTCGTACTTCGGACTCTTCTGTATCTCCTGATATGCTACTTCAAAAACGTACTTGGGCTGGAAGATTACCCTTTTACCCTCTTCGTATTCAATTAAGGGCTTGAATAACTCTGTTAGCTCCTCCAAATCCTCATCTGTGAAACCAGTGGCAACTTTTCCAACAGTTTGCAGTTTTCCTGTTACATCGTCGATGCAGGCAAGTTCGTATGAACTTATCAAATGGCTCCTCTTTCCCTCTCCCCATTCACCAGCCACAACAATTAAATCCAAAGTTTCCATCACCGCCTTGAGTTTTAACCAATTCTTGCCCCTCTTTCCCGGAATGTACAATGAATTGGGGTTTTTCAGCATCGCCCCCTCGTGTCCTGCTTTTAATGCATCATTGTATACTTTCTCAATCTCCTTAGGATTATTGGTTATAACCTGTTTTGCAATTTTTAATTTTTCAGATTCGTTGATCACAGATTCCAAGATTTTCCTTCTTTCGTATAGTGGATAATCTATGGTTTCACCATTGTAGTAAAGCACATCGAAAAAGTAAACAATCAACGGAATCTTCTCGACCATCTTGCTAACATCGTATTTCCTTCTAAACCTCCTCAAAACGTGCTGGAATGGCATTGGCTTTCCATTTTTAACAGCAATAACTTCCCCGTCCAAAATAACATTGCCTTTGACGTTTGACTTTATTTCGCCAACGATTTCAGGTAATGCCTTGGTGACATTCTCTAACCTCCTTGAGAAAATCGTTAGTTTTTCTCCATCCCAATGAGCCTGAACTCTGCTTCCATCAAACTTCCACTCCACAGCAACCTTACCCATTTCTCTAACTGCATCTTCTATGCCTTCAGCAACTTGGGCAAGCATCATTCTTACAGGTACGTGCAGTTCAATCTTTATCTTCTCCAAACCTTCTTTACCCTCATTTTTAGCAACAACAGCCACCTTGCCCAAATCGTTTGTAATCATGTATGCCCTCTCAACAACTTCAACGCTGATTGCCCAAGCTTTGGCAATTGCATCCCTTATTATGCCCTCCCCAACACCCAATCTCATTTCACTAAGAATGAGCCTTGTTAGATACCTCGCCTCCAATGGTGAGGCTGAGATGAATAGATCAGCCAGCATTCTGATTTTCTTCTTTTGGCTCCCTTCCCCGACCAAAGAGCTCATCGTGTCAAAAATTTGTCTTATACTCTTTATCGTGAGCTCTTCCTGAAACAGCGTTAGCTGGGTTTTGTTTTCCAGTGCAATTTCGCAAGCTTTACCCAAATCTCCCGTCTCCTTAACCAACTCCTCGATTTTTTGTTTGTTGATGCCAGTAGCAATTCTTATGGCTTCATAAATCAGTCCAACACCAACACCCAATTCCCTCTCATCCCAGGGAGGGTAAACCTTACCCATCAAAAATAGAACCACATCGTACAGATCATCATCATCCTCGATTTTTCTTATAAATTCTGCAATTCTTGCAGCAAGCTCCAAGGTTGAGGAAATCTTCTCTATGATATTACAAAAGCTTGCGAATTCTTCAAAGGTTAACATCAAATAAAGTTGGTGTAGGTTAATTTAAACTTTTTATTGTTTTCATTGTTTATTCAGCTAATTTATAAAATAGTAGCACAAGCTATTCCCCTCTTGCTTATCAACACTCCGGATGCACTCCTCCCCTTAACTGGAATCTTGCTCACCGCCGTTTTCAGAGCGTATCCATCCTTACTTAGCGTTATCAACTCCTCATCTCCTCTAACGTATTCTGACGCAACAACATCTCCCGTTTTTCCCGTAACCTTAAGATTGATTATGCCCATCGTTCCCCTATTTGTCGCCCTATACAAACTCTCGTCTGTTCTTTTTCCATATCCGTTCTCAGTTAGTGTTAAAATGTATCCCTCTTTTCTCACAATCGTTAAATTTGCTATCTCGTCTTTCTCTCTCAACTTCAACGCTTTAACCCCCCTTGCACTTCTCCCCAGCTCTGGAATACTTTTTAATCTAAATCTGACGGCATAACCTTTTTTTGTTGAAATAAAAACGTCATTACCCTCACAACGCCTTGCAAACGCTATTTTATTGCCGGCTATTATACCAGACCTTTTGGCATTCACAAAATCCGACAGCTTTGTCCTCTTTATGTGTCCATCCTGAGTTAGGATAACCACATGCCCACCAAACTTTTTCGTTGGCACGACTGAAACTATTCTCTCATCCTCACTAACATTCAAAAACCTGCGAATGTTTATTCCTTTGGCTGTTCTGTCCTGTTTGGGAACTTCATAAGCATTAATCCAATACGCCTTCCCGAAGTTCGTGAAAAATAGCAGTTTGTCATGTGAGTTGCACTTTATTATTGTCGTTGGCACATCATCTTTGAGTTGAATTCCAATTAATCCAACACCACCCCTCTCCTGCAACCTAAAGCTCTCAATGTCCATTCTTTTGATAAACCCGTTTTGTGTGATAACCAACACATTGTCTTCTTTTGCTATCAATTCTTCAACACTTATTTCTTCATGTTTCTCAACTATTTTTGTTCTCCTCTCATCTCCATACTTTTCTCTGATCTCTTCAACTTCCCTTATTATTATCTCATCGATTTTTGTGATTGAAGATAGAATTTGCCTGTATTCCTCAATTTTCTTAATCAAATCTTGGTACTCATTAATCAAAGCCTCTATCTCCATGCTTGTGAGCTTTTGCATCCTCATTTGTAGTATAGCATCTGCTTGTTTTTCACTAAATTCGTACTTTTCAATCAACCTATCCTTAGCCTCCTTTGGAGATTTTGATGATTTTATTAAACTAATAACATTGTCAATGTCTTCAACAGCCTTTTTTAATCCTTTAACGATGTGCAATCTTTCTTCAGCTCTCTTTAATTCAAATTCAGTCCTCTTTCTTACTATTTCCCTTCTGTGATCAACGTATTCAGAAATCAAATCCTTCAAATTCAAAATTTTTGGCTCCCCGTCAACCAAAGCTAAATTTATTATTCCAAATGTGGTTTGCAAATTTGTGAACATGTACAACTTGTTTAAAGCTGTTTGAGCGTTACCCTTTAGTTCAACAACAACTCTGATTCCCTCTCTGTCAGACTCATCCCTTACAGTCCTTGCTTCCTCCAATCTGCCCTCTTTAATCAATTCTGCTATTTTCTCAACCAGCTTTGCTTTGTTTACCAGGTAAGGCATTTCTTTTATCACAATTGCTTTGTCTTCAACCTCAACCTTCCCCCTAACAACAATCCTGCCCCTACCAGTCCTGTAAGCGTCAAGTATGCCTGCTAATCCAATTATCTCACCACCAGTAGGAAAATCGGGACCTTTAACAAAGTTGGCAAGCTCTTCAATGGATATTTCGGGATTTTTTATGAATGCTACGATGGCATCGCAAACCTCTTTCAAATTGTGAGGTGGTATGTTCGTTGCCATTCCAACAGCAATACCACTACTCCCATTAATCAGCAAATTCGGTATCTTGGATGGCAAGACAGATGGCTCTTTAAGTGTGTTATCAAAATTTGGGATGAAATCAACCGTCTCCTTATCGATGTCCGCTAACATTTCCTCAGCAATCTTTGCCAATCTTGCCTCAGTGTAACGCATCGCTGCTGCTTCATCACCATCTATACTACCGAAGTTGCCCTGTCCATCGATCAACGGATAACGCATTGCGAAATCTTGAGCCATTCTTACCAGAGCATCGTAAACAGCGGAATCTCCGTGTGGGTGGTATTTACCTAAGACATCACCGACAATCCTTGCACACTTTCTGTAGGGTCTGTTATGCGTTAAACCCATTTCGTACATCGCATAAAGTATTCTTCGCTGAACGGGCTTCAATCCATCCCTAACATCAGGTAAAGCCCTTCCCACTATTACACTCATTGCATAATCGATGTACGAACTTTTTAACTCCTCGCTAATCTCTCTAATTAATTCCATTGCATAGAACTTACATAGGGGGTTTAAAAAGTTACTTAAAATTTTTGTAAATGATTAACCACATCTCACTTGGAAAAAATTAATATATTTGGGGGAATAAACAAACAACGATGGCTATGATTAGTGAAATATCATCACTTTTTGGACTAAACGTTTACACAGACGAGGGTAGATACGTTGGTAGGGTTGAAGATGTTGTGATTGACATTGAAACTAGGCAAATACGTGGATTGGCTTTGCATGATTACAATAAATCACTGATTGAGAGCAGAGCTATTGGCGTAATACTGCCATACAGGATTGTCAAATCTGTTGGTGACATAGTAATAGTAAAGGACGTCTTCAGGAGAAGGAAAGAGAGAGAAAAATATGTAGATATGGAAGAGGAAGAGAGTGAAGAGGTTGTTGAGGAGGTTGTTGAAGAGGAAGTGGTGGAGGTAGATTAGACTATTCAGCACCTATCTATAAAAAACCATAAACAGAGACAGTAGGAGGAACAGAAGTAATAAAAGCAGGATAACCGTACCAAACATTTTGATTATTTTCTCAACCCTTCTCCTTTGCTCTTCCGTAAGCACTTCAACTTTTATACCAGCCATACATGCCTTTGTTTTTGCCGAACCGTCATACCTTACCTCAACATCGTATTTTTTTGGAATGTTGAATGTGTGTTCAACTTCAAAGTATCCGTAGTTGTCAGAGGCAAAGTCCCTTACCTTTATCCCATCAACGTACAGCATCAGCTTTCCTTTAAGGGGGTCCCACCTTTTCAATTCGCCGTCATAGACCTGAAGGTAGCCAGAAAAAAGGACATCCTCTCCCATTGAAGGTTTTTTACTGCTTGCGTGCAAACCTGAGATTCTCGTTCTCGCCTTAATCATAGTTTTATTCTGTCAGAATCCCTAAAAAACTTTATTAGAAGACAATGAACTTCCTGAAGAATATGTATCCTACGACCATAAATATCAAAACGTGTTTAAAGCCTGCCTCAAGCTTCCCTTCACCCATCATCCCTGCAGTAAAACCGGAAAAAAATCCAACAAGCAAAGCAGTCTGGTAGAAAGTCTCTTTTATAAGATTTAGATTAACCTCAGCTATGACTCCAGCGGGTAACTCCTGAATGCTTGTAAATATAGACATTATGTTGTTTAGCAGCACATAGCTTGTGTATAGAAATACGCCAAATGCAATGTATATTATCAGTGTGTACATGCTCATCTGAGTCCTTATTCTTTCTTTCGCTTCAATTTCCATTTCAGAGTACAAAGATGCTGTATACAATGCCTCTTTAATAGTTGGGGTTGACTCAACAGCCTTGACAATTAAGGAGACCACCCTCGATATTACAGAACTCCTGACTCTCGTCTCAAACTTTTTCAAAGCCTCTGATACCAGCTCTCCCCACTCCAAATCCCTCTTTATCTTGACGATTTCCCTACTTAAAATACCCATTTCCATTGCAGTTATGTGTTTTAAAGCTTCAACAACGTTTAATCCAGCCTCATTCAATCCAGCAAGCTGTCTTAAGAAATCTGGGACTTGTTTTTCAATCTTTCTGATCAACCACTCTCTGTATTCTACGAATATTATTAGAGGTAAGAGTAAGAACAGCAAGAAACCAACGAGCAAAGTCTCAAAATCAACCCTACCATAAGCAACAACAACAAAAACAATGGGAGGAATGAGTAGATAGAAGGAAATCGCCCTCAAAGTGAGTGAATATACAACCTCGTTAAATGGAGTCAGTAAAAACCTCTTAATTCTGTTTATCTTTGCCCTAATCTTGTTAACCTTGAACTCTCCACCACTCAGACCATTTGTCTTCACACCTAATCTTTCAACAACCTCAAGTCTCTCCCCTATTGTCGATGCAGGCTCTTTTGGCATCATCTGCGAAATTATGTAGATAATCATCAACGAACCAAGGGGGAGCATTGCGAAGAGCACGAATCTGAAACCCTCCAACACGCCACCCTGCAATATCTGAAACACAACCAAGACTGTTAGGAAAAACAAAGGAGCAACGATAAACATAGCAAGATAAATCTCTGCCAATACTTGCATAGTCTCAAAGAAAACAGTGTAGTACTTCTCCTTCTCTTCAAGCAACTGCTGTGATTTGAGGTTTAAGTATTCTATAACACTACCTCCACTTTCAATCACATTCACGAAGTTGTCGAGAAACGTGGCAAATTTTTCGGAGGGTGTTGTGTCTATAACGTATCTTATTGCTGTAAGCATATCTTGTCCGAACAATTCGATTAACTCCACAATTTTGCCAAATTCAACGCTTGCTTCATCGAATATGTGTTTGTTTTCAGCTATAAACCTGAATGAGGCAATTAACGGTACTCCTCCTCTTGCCATTCCTAAAATCATGTTTACGGCGTGAGGCATTGCCGTTTCAATCTTTCCCCTTCTTATATTTCCGATATAATAGGGATAAGATAAAATGGAGCTTTTAACAAAAAAGTATGCGAAAATCCCCAAAGCAATTGAGACAATAATTTGATAACCAACCTCAGGATTCTGAAGCGGAAAGTATTCTCTAAACCTAATTCCTACCGATTCAAGGGTTGAGAGGGGTAAGATTGCTATCGTTATGAAGTAACCCAACAATGCCCCCGGGATCATTGATAAAATAGCGTAAAACTGGGCTAAAGCGTAGAATCTCGGCGTAGTTACTGGTAATCTTGCTCTCTCAATCGCCTGCGATAATCCAAAGTACTTGTGTGGTTTTTTGTTTATAACTCTTCTGTAGTATCTTGTTAGCCTATCTGGGACGTAAAGTTTGAGTCTCTCTACGATATACTCATTTCTTTTCGATTTTGACATACTCACCCACCAACTTCTTAAACGCCCTTTCGGGGTTTCTGTAGTATGAGTGTACAAGTCTGGTAACATCTTTGTAATTCCTTATACCCTTCCTCAACATAGCCTCCAAATACAACTTTCTTCTTTCTAACTCCTCTAAAACCTCCTCTACACTCCCACCCAAACTATCAGCAATTTTCTCCAACTTTTTGGACTGGCTAACCTGTATGTGAGAATCTGTTCTCGGATCCCACTTATAATACTGGTTTACGAGCAAGTTTCTGTCGACAGGATCAACACCGACTATCTCGTTAACTTCTCTCGTCCTCCTCCTCCTTATTCCCTTCCCCAACCACATAAATTGAACTAAAGCAATGTCTAAGAATTGTAACATGCTCCTTGGAACATTTAAAGGCTCGCTCTCAAGCCTGTATATCATCTGATTTGTATCTCCTGCATGTAGTGTTGAATAAGAAGCGTGCCCAGTGGACATTGCTTGGAATAACGTTAGAGCTTCCCTACCCCTAATCTCACCAACAACTATGTAATCGGGTCTTTGCCTCAAAGCTGTCTTTAACAAATCGTACATGTCTATCTCTTCTCCAGCCACACCTTCCCTTGTAACTCCAGCAACCCAGTTGTTGTGGTAGAGCTTGATTTCCATAGTATCTTCAATAGATATTATCTTGGATTCGGGTGGCAGAAACATCAAAATGGCGTTTAACGTTGTTGTTTTACCGGCAGCAGTCTCACCAACAATGATTACAGAGAGTTTGTGTTCAATTGCTAACCAGAGGTAAGCCATAATCTCTGTGGGAATCGTTTTAAAATAGATGAGGTCAATTGGGGTTAGAGGTTCGACCGTAAACTTCCTAATTGAGAAAGATGAACCCCTTGGTGTAACTTCTGTACCGTAGGTTGCCTGTAATCTGTTTCCGTCGGGCAATGTAGCATCAATCAGCGGGTTTGCTATGCTTATGTGCTTACCACTTTTTTGTGCAAGCTTCAACGTTAACTTGTCCAGCATATCTTTGCCCAAAACTATGTTCGTTTCTATGTTTCCATACCTCATGTGATAAACGTAGATTGGGATGTCATAACCATCGCAAGAAACATCTTCAATGTAGATGTCTGTGACCAATGGGTCAATAACACCGTACCCAAAAAATTCCCTAAATAGATAATACAACAGCTTGATTCTCAATCTTTCTGTTGTCTCAACGGCGTATTCATTGAGAATCGCATCCAAGTTCTCCATCAAAATGCTTGCTCTCTCCTCGAGTTCAATTGTGAAGTCTCTTAGGATTAAAATTTTTCTTAAATCAGAATACACTCCCGATAACAGGTTACTCTCGTCTCTTGTCATTTCAGGCTCAATAACGTTGTACTTTAGCTTGTAGGTAGTTTCATCTTCTACAATAACAACCCTTGAAAAAGGCTCGGTAATCCAATAACTTTCAATTATTCTGACACCCTCTTCTAATTTAAATTCAGGAAGTAGCTCGAATTTTTCCGTTCCCATGACTTTTCTTAGGATTTCGTAATGTTTACCGATTTGAATTTCTTCCACATACTCTTATTTTAATTGCAGTAATAAATGTTTTTCTTCCAAAAATATATTTACTTTTTTCTAAGTAGCATTTGACGAACTATATAGTGTAATTTTGCAGTTCTATACATCATTATTTGAATTATTTATTCAAAGTTCTAATTACAACTTCTACTATATCTAAAACATTAATGTTTTTGTCAAAATTATTCAACGATTGGGAAATGTGGAGCTTGCAGAATGGACAACATGAAATTAGGTAGTCTGCATTTGTGTTCAAAGCCTCTTTAACCCTTAACTCTCCAATTGCTAAAGCCAACTCTTTAAATTGAGATTTCACACCACCTCCAGCACCACAACAAAAGGCATTTTCCCTGTTTTTTTCCATCTCAATTAGTTCAATTCCCATTTTTTCAATCACTCTTCTTGGCTCCTCGTAAACCCCCATGTGCCTGCCAAGATGACACGGATCGTGGTATGTGGCTTTTACATCAACATCCTCAAAATCAATCTCATCTACAATTTCATCTAAGATTTGCACGGTATGTAAAACCTCAAAATCAAAATCGTAATCGAGTTTTTCTGCTATTTTTGGGTAATCTTTTGCTATTGTCCTATAACACCCTGCGCAACTCGTTACTATTCTTCTAATCCCCATCTCCTTCCACTTCTTGTAGTTCTTTAAGAACAGTTTTTGGGCTAAATCTCTCTGTCCAGTCCTCAAAAACGGTGAACCGCAACAGTATTCGTCAACACCAGCGTAATTGAAATCCAATCCCGTCTTATTAAACAGCTCAACGGTGTCCCTTGCTATGCTCAACGTTCTATAGCTCGCTGTGCAGCCAGCAAAATACAGCAAATCAGAGTTTGTGGATGTAAGATTTTTGAGGTCTTTAAACCAATCAGCCCTTTTTTCTCTGCTCTCCCCATACGGATTCCATTCCCTGAAAGTTTTCTCTCTCAGCTTTTTATGAACGGGTAAAATGTAACCCTTAGAATTTAGGTGAGCTCTAAAGTTCTCCCACAAATTAATTAGAGGTATTTCAACTTGGCATATTACTTCACAACTCCCGCAGGTTGTGCATTTAAACAATTCCTTTACAACTCTAGCATCAACATCGATTTCCCCATTAACCAAGCTTTTAATCGTGTATAGTTTTCCTCTAGGAGATGCACTCTCCCAACCTTCAACTGTATAGATAGGACAAACCCTACAGTAATTGCACCTTGCACATTTGTTGGAGTTTTCTATGACTTCAACGTCCATCATCTCACCACCAAGTCTGCGAGTTTTATGAGCCTATGTATCGGACCAAACGGGAATATCTTGCCAGGATTCAATAGGTTGTACTCATCCACTTCCCTCTTATAACTCCTGAGCACTTCAAAGTTGGAGAGTAATTTGTCAGACTTATAAGAAAACCACAAACCTGGAGAGTAAACTTTTCCATTGTATTTTTCTGCAATTTTTATCAATTTCATTGTTTGAAGCCATGTGCTATACTTTACTTCACCTTGAACGGTCAGGAGTATTAATATGAGGGCATCGGTTTTACTGAACATTACGATGAACGGTAATTTTTCAATTTTTTTGGAAAAGTCGATTAATTTTTGAATTGGAAGAACAACTTCAACACAAATCAGGTTTGATATTTTTCTCATTCTAAATGGATAAAATCTGTCCTGCCATAGCAATTCTCCAACTTCTTCATCCCCATCGCTGACTGTGTTACTTACAGATTCGAAAGTTAAAAGCAAAATGTTGCCATCGTCAATTTTTAAGCTTCTCGTCTCCTTTAAAAGCTCAACGTATTTGTCGTTGTAAAAGAAAGCTGTATGGGCTTTCGATTTGGACATGAGTTTTATTGAGTCTTCAATGTTTACATTAAACGCCAAAGCTCTGTCATCATCGTAATCCTTCAGTTTTATTGCAGCCGAAACAATTAAGCCCGTAGTACCTTCCAACCCCACGAACTTTGATGGTTCTTTCACACCGATTCCATTGAAATCCACAACCTCCACCCACTCAACATTTTCAGCAATTGACCCATATTTTAAGCTGCCAACTCCATATCCACCTTGTCCAATCCACCCTCCAACAGTCGATGATGGTGCGCTTGTTGGATAAACCCTCAAACTTAAGCCCCTTTTGACCAACTCCTTTTGCACATCCCACCAAACAACTCCCGCCCCACTAATAAGCAATTTTTTATCCTCATCAACCTCAAAATCGTTTAGTCTTGTAAAATCAACGACTATTCCACCTTTATACGGCAAAACACCACCGTAAGCAGAGGTTGCAGAACCTCTCGGTATTACTGGCATTCTGTATTTTTTGGCAATCTTTAAAATTTCATAAACTTCTTCTTTGCTCTCTGGCTGTATTACAACATCTGCAATCCCCAAAAATCTTTTAAGGAGTTTAGGTGGTTCAGATAAATCGTAAGAATACAATTTTCGTTGAACAGGATGAAAATCAAACCTCCTAAACTTTTTTGAGACTTCGAGCTGAAATTGATTTTTCAATTGTTCCATTATGTTGTTTAAAAACCCTTATTATATATTGCTTGTTCTTTGTTGTTATTCGATGTTGTCTGATTTTATGCTTTTATGTGATTATAAAATCTATCTCTTACCCTTACCTTTTCTTTTCTTTAAAAGAGATGGTAGATGTATGATGTATCTCCCATCTTCCTGCAAGGCTATAACAATTTCATCCCTCGAGAATATCTTTTCCAGATTGATTTCATACTGTCCTGGAGCTAAAATTCTAACACTTTCTATTCCCATCCCTTTAAACTCTTTCTTTATTTCCTCAACCTCTTTTTTAACCTCCCTCTTAACCTTTGGCACGTACAGAAACTTGTTGTTTCCACACTCGCAACCATTGAGTATCCTAGCATCACCATCTTTATACTCCTTGCCACATTTCGTGCATCTGTGGGGCATTGCTACACCTAACCGAATTGAACCAAAGCTGTGATTAAATCATCTTGCTTTTGCAGTGTTTTAAGTCTATTTGCTGGACCTATAACTGTCAGTCTTCCACCCTTCTTTCCAAAAAGCTTGCTGAAAAATGATTTCTCCTTTTGCGGGTAGGTTTCTACTTCAATCCCAATAAACTTGTCGTGATCTATCTCAAGCATGGTTAATTCAATTAGCTTGGTTTCCTCTTCAGGTGTTAAACCTGATTCAAGCACAACAATTGTTCCTTCCTTAACGTTTTCAAGGATCATCCTCAGTTTCTCCATTGACGGCATCTTGTCAAGCTTGTCCTTTGAGATTAGATTGAGCTGAACACCCTCCATTTTTATCACCCAAACCTCTCAGCCATTGATTTATACAAGCTATCGATGTTCAAGCCCTTTAAAGCAGAGATGGGGACGACGGGATGTTGTGGAAATGCGGATTTAATTCTGGCTGGCGAGGCATTTGGCAAATCGATCTTGTTTGCGACGATGAGCAGAGGCAGATTTCGCGCCTCAATGTTACCGACAATCGTCACGTTTACTTGGGTGAATGGGTCTTCAGCAGCATCCATAACCAAAAGAATTCCATCCAAATCGTCCAACCACTTTATAGCCTCAATAACTCCTTCAGTAGCTTCTTTAGCCCTCCTTTTAGCTTCTTCTTCACTCAACCCAAACTTCATGAAGTCGTGGAAGTCTATTTTTGTTGCCAAACCTGGAGTATCAACTATGTCGAGCATCAAAGATTTTCCATCAACCTCAATTTTCACACCTTCCCTAAGCCTTGCCCTCCTCGTTTCATGGGGTACATCGCTAGCAGAACCCATTATGTCACCCGTCCAATCCCTAAGAATCCTGTTTGCCAACGTTGTTTTACCAGCATTTGGAGGGCCGTAAATACCAATCCTCATTCTGTCTTTTTTAAAGAAGAGCCTGAGTATGAAACCGAATTTCTTTTTTAACCTTAACATTAATCCCATGGACACACCTCTAAATCTTTTATACAATTACGATAATTAAAACTTGTGCTTTTTAGCCACTCTATATAAGTATTCTTCGAGAGATTCAATTAGATTAAACGATAGAAGCTGAATTTATCAATTGTTTTATTGTTTTTCACGTGTTTTCATGCTAATTTGATAATAAAAAGCAAATGATTATTGTTTGGCAAATTATCGTTTTATTGTTCAACGAAGTCCCAGTTCGTCTCGTTTCCATGCCACAAAAATTCGTGTACCTCCCATAAATCCCTGAAATTGAGAAGGCTCATAATTGCATTGCAGATTTCGTTTAATTTAAGATATTCTTTCAATTTAAGGTTTTCCTCCAACTCGTCTAAGTTTTTTCGGTAGTTCTAAATATTTCATAATTTGCTTGATCATCGGAGTTTTTATAGCCCTATCAAATCGGAATGATAACAGACGTAGTTGTTATCAAATAACGCAATAAGTTCAGTAGCAACAAAGAAATCAACATACTTTAATTTTCTAGCATTTCTATTTTCTCTTCAATCAGTCTTTTTGAAAAATCCAAGTTCATTAAAGCTAATGATAACTTAACAGGATCATTGTTTTCAACAACTTGCTCTGGAATAGTCTTACTCGTGCCATTGACCATTTAAGCCACATTCTGCATCTACATAGTATTTGGAGTTTCTGAATTTTCTCAACTGTATTCCAAATTCTTTTCATAATATTAATAACATCATGATGAATTAAAATTTTCTTATTAACTAATTTAATATCAACTTATATCTCCACATGAACAAAAAAGCTCGTTTATCGCATTAAGCAAATCCTCAAAACCCATCTTATTTAAAGCTGAAATGTTAATTTGTCTGTAGGGTAAGCTCGTGTATTCAAAGAAAAATAGAGATTTTTCAAGCAATTCTGCCAAAACTCCTGATTTAGATTTCAACTCTTCCATAATTTCGCCTAAATTTGGTTTAGCCAAATCAGATTTGTTGAAAACAGTTAGCGTTGGCAATGACGTCCTCAAAGACACCACAACGTTTTGTATTAAAACTGAAACGAAGTTTTCAGGATTTAATGCAATTTTTGAATCAACGGGGAAAATGCAACACTTGAAATCTGGTATGTGATTAATTACTGTTTCTCCAGCTCTTGAATATATGAACAATTCCATCTGTCCAGGTGTATCGAACAAAACAAAATCTCCTTGAACGATCAACTTCTCAATGTAATCGCTTGCAATCTCAACTGCTTTAATCAATGCTCCGTTGATTCCTAACTTGTATTTTTGCATAACATCTTCAGTTTTCACGAATTTTCTTATATCTGCCTCAAATTTGTAAATCGGGGGTGTTGCAGGGTCTAAATTAACAGCTTTAGCGTTATAGCCTTTCCCAATTAAAAACTCCTTGAATGATTTTACAAAGGCACTTTTACCGCTGGCTGCAGGGCCGATTACTATGATGTTCATATTTCAATTGATCCGTCTCGATTAAAAATATTTGAGCGATTTTAAGTTTGAAATACAGAAGATGGTATTTTTTAGT
>QMZC01000060.1 GCA_003662995.1 Archaeoglobales archaeon | reverse complement strand
GAAGATGCCTTCTGGAGCAGGTTGCCTGTAGAGGCGAGGTTAGGTGTTGCATTCAAGCTTTTTGATGAGGTGGTTGGAGAATGAGTAGGGTTTATAAGGTCAAAAATTTCAGGACTATACAGTTTGAATTTGTAACTCAATAGAGTAATAAATCGAGGGTTAAAGTTGTTTTAATGTTAACGGTTTACGAAAGAGTTGGAATCCAAACGTACATAACAAAAAAAGAGGGAATAGGTGGTTATGTAAAAGATGAGGCGGAAAATTTCAGGGTAAAGGAGGTTGCAAAGCTCAATTTTGTTGAAGGGGACTACGTAATTGTAAGAGTTACCAAAAAGAACTGGGATACGATGAATCTCGCAAGAGTTATCTCAAACATGCTTGGCATAAGTCAGAAGAGAATACAGTATGCTGGTACAAAGGATAAAAGAGCTATAACAACTCAATACTTCAGCATTAAAAACCTGAAGGAAGAGCAAATCGAAAAGCTGAAGAATTTGAATTTAAGAGATGTTGAGATTGAAGTAGTTGGTAAATCAAGAAAACCAATTCAGCTTGGAGACTTGATTGGAAATGAGTTTAAGATTAGGGTTACAGGTTTGGAAAGCTTAGAATGTGATGTTGATGATAAAATTGAAGGGATAAAAGATGAATTGATGCTCAAGGGCACACCAAATTTTTTCGGATTGCAGAGGTTTGGATCTATAAGGTACATCACCCATGAAGTTGGTAGGCACATATTAAAGGGAGAGTTTGAGGATGCATTCTGGGTTTACGTTGCAAAGCCCTTCGAGGGGGAAAATGAGGAAGTGAGAAAGATAAGGCAGGAGCTGTGGGATAGTAGAGATGAAAAGCTTGGTTTGAGGGAGTTACCAAAGTACCTCAGATACGAAAGGACACTGCTACAAAAGCTCAGAGAAGGTAAGAGTGAAGAAGAGGCTTTGCTAATCTTACCAAAAAATCTAAAACTGATGTTCGTACATGCGTATCAATCTTACCTTTTCAACTTACTGCTTTCAAGAAGAATAGCGCAGTTTGACGATTTAAAGCAAGTCGAAAAGGGTGATGTTGTTTCGTTTATCTTTTTTACAGAAGCTCAAAATAAGAAGTACTACTCGTTTAAAGATGAGTTCAGCGTTGTAACAGGTGCAACAAAAAAGAGAATTGAATTTTTAATTGAGAAAAAGCGAGCAACATTAGCCCTACCACTACCAGGTTATGAAACTGTTGTAGAGGGGTGGTGTGGTGAGATTCTAAGGGAGATTCTTGAGAGTGAAGGGGTTAGCTTGGGGGACTTTAAAAACAAGTACAAAGAGTTCTCATCCAAAGGCAGTTTTAGAACTTCAGACATGCTAATAGACTGGACAAATCTATTATATTCAGTAAACGGTGACATTATTTTTGAATTTTATCTTCCAAAGGGATGCTATGCAACGATATTCTTGAGGGAGTTCATAAAAAATTAGCATCACCACAAATTTTAAATCTTGAAGGGTATAAGGGGTCTTAAATATTTTAAAGAGGGCCGGTAGCTCAGCGGTAGAGCACCCGCTTGGCATGCGGGAGGCCTGGGGTTCAAATCCCCACCGGTCCATTTGAATTTAACATTCCGACGAAAATTGAAAAAACAAATCCAAAAATTTTTATTTTATTATGTTAACTTTCCGCAGGGGAATTGAATGGATATGAGAATTGGAGAAGCTTTAATTGGAGAAGGATATGAGGTTGCTCACATTGATTTGATGATTGGGACAAAGGATAGCCCTGTAGGCATAGCCTTTGCAAATGCATTGTCAAACCTTTCCCAAGGACACACGCCTTTACTTGCTGTTTTAAGACCAAATTTAATCACAAAGCCACCAGCAGTCATAATTCCAAAGGTTACGGTAAAAGATATGAGACAGGCAGAGCTAATATTTGGAGCTGCACAAGCAGCAGTCGCTAAGGCGATTGCGGATGCTGTTGAGGAAGGTATAATCCCAATGGATATTGCTGAGGATTTTGTTGTGGTTGTTAGCGTGTTCATTCATCCAAAGGCTAAGAACAAGCACAAGGTCTATTACTACAACTACGGAGCAACAAAACTTGCATTGAAGAGGGCTATGCAGAGCTTTCCAGATGTTGAGACGGTTTTGTATGAAAAAGATAGGAGCTTCCATCCATTTGTTGGCAGGAAATTAACAAAACTTTGGGATCCGCCGTACTTGCAAATTGCCATTGACATTCCAGACTTGGATGAGGTTTTGAACGTCTTAAAGCAGATTCCGGATAGTGATCACATAGTATATGAGGTTGGCACACCCTTAGCAAAGAGGTACGGGAGTGAAGTGATATTAAAGTTGAGGGAAATAAAGCCAGATTCTTTCTTCGTTTTGGATTTGAAAACGTTGGACGTTGGAAATTTGGAGGCGAGAATGGCAGCAGATGCTACTGCTAATGCCATAGTCATTTCAGGCTTAGCACCAATTCAGACGATTGTTAAGGGTGTTAGAGAGGCAGAGAAAACAGGAATCCTATCTGTTGTTGATATGTTAAACGTTGAAGACCCAGTGGAAAGGCTGAAGAAAATTAAGGAATACGTCACGCCGGATGTTGTTGAATTACACAGGGCAATTGATGCTGAGGGGGTTGCTGAAATGCCTTGGAAGCATGCATCGAAGATCAAGGAATTCGGTGTGTTGGTGGCGGTGGCTGGAGGAATTAAGCCTGAAAACGTTCAGGATGCAATTTCTGCTGGTGCTGATGTACTTGTGGTTGGTAGAGCTATAACAAAGGCAAGGGATGTTGAAGGGGCTGTTAGGAGGTTTTTAGCGCACATGAAACCAGATACAGATCAATTCCGCATTATGACAGACTTCTGATGGAATTAAAGTATTAATCAAAATTTTTTAAAAGTTTGAAAAGGTGGTTGGATGGGTGTTGTAATAATAAATTTTAAAGCATATAAGGAAGGTTTTGGTTTAAAAGGGTTAGAGTTGGCTAAGGCGGTTGAAGATGTAGCTAATAAGGTTGATGACTACATTGCCATTGCTCCCATATCACTTGATCTGCAAAGGTTTGTGAATGAGCTTTCAATTGATGTTTACTCGCAACATGTTGATGCCGTAAATTTTGGAAGCTATACTGGAAGAATTAACGCTGAGATGATTAAAGAGGTAGGAGCTAAAGGTAGCCTGATTAACCACTCTGAAAGAAGGTTAAAGCTTGCGGACATCGATTTTATAGTTGACAAGTTTAAGGAGTTGGAACTGGTTTCGGTAGTCTGCACAAACAACATTACGACAACGGCTGCTGCGGCAGCATTACAACCAGACTACGTGGCAATCGAGCCACCAGAGCTAATTGGAAGTGGCATACCAGTATCAAAAGCTGAACCTGAGATAGTTGAGAATTCTGTCAAAGCTGCAAAGGATGTGTATCCAGAAATAAAGGTTCTTTGTGGGGCTGGAATAAGCAAGCATGAAGACTACGTAACAGCCCTAGATTTAGGGGCAGAGGGTGTGCTGTTGGCGAGTGGTGTTGTAAAGGCTAAAGACCCTAAGGCAGCGCTGGAGGAGCTAGTTGGATTGAGGTAACTAGTATTAATTTCTAAAAAATATTTGGTTAACGCCTTTTCAGGATTAGAAAAGCCATAGTCACAGCTAAAAAAGCGTAAAATACCTGAAATCCGGGGATTTTTATGGGAAATGGAGCAGGAGTTGAGAGGGTTGTTGGTTTTTTTGGATAGACTTTTTCTACCGCTAAAACGTACATTCCACTTTTATTTGATGTGAAGCGTAACATAGAACTCGCATTGTAGTAATCTGAAACCCTTTCCATATCTGATTTATTCAAACGGTAAAAAGCGAGAGTTGAGATGTTGATTTCGTTCGATAGCTTATCAATTTCTTCTTTGCCAATATTCAACTCCACATATCCAGTCTCTGTTATCAAATCTGGTATTACTGTCACATTTATAACGTTACTCAGAGGGATAAATTCTTCAGGCAGTATGGATTCAGTGAGAGAGAACTGGAATTCTTCCCCTGTCAGCTTCAAGTTTTTTATGGTAAAATCGTTTTTATAGGAGTTGAAATTGGCATAAATTCCTTCTGCTTCATTTTGTTCAATCGTATTCTTTGAGGAAAATAAAAGATGAACGAAAACATCACCATCTGCGCTATTTTCTGAAACTTTGTTCCCTCCTGAATGGCACATGAATATTGCAGTATCTATGGCAGAGATTTCATTCCCGGTTATACTGTTGTCGAGGGAACCCTCAAGGTACACTCCTGCCTCAACATTCACAAAGGAGGAATCTGTGAGATTATTCTCTGAAGACTGGAAAAGATGAACGGCAACCTTTGAACCATCAATGTGATTGGAAGATATCGTGTTTGAATCTGAACCTTCGAGTTTAATTGCCGACTCATTGATATTCTCAAAATTATTCCCCTTAATTGTGCATTTAGAGCTCCCCAAAAGCAGAACCCCGTAGAAATTTCGGTTAAAATTGCAGTTCTCGATTTTAACTCCTTCTGAATTAACAACCTCAATACCGGTAATTCCACCTTTTATGCTCATACCATTGACTTCCACATTATCTGCTGAGATTGAAATCCCAGCTTTACTTCCAGAAGGGTATAAAGTTGCGTTTCCAGTCAGTATTATGTGTTTTGTTATGTTTAAATTTTCAAAGAAGAATCCTTCAGCGACAATCGTATCTCCTTCATTTGCAAAATCTATAGCATCCTGAATCGAGCTGAAATCGCACCTCTTCTCGCAAACAGTAACCTCAGCATGAGTCACAGGAAGTAAGAGCACCAATACAATCAGAGAAAAAAGAAACGCTCTCATAATTTCACCTCTTCACAACTGTAACGTGCATTTCTTTTGTACCGTAAAGCTTTGTTTTGTATTCTGCACTGTAGAATGCGTTGTATCCTTCAACATCAATTTCCACTGGATATGTGAAATGGAACGAGCTGTAAGAGTTCTTCCCGAGCTTTTCTAACCGAACGTAATCATCCGGAAAGTTGTTGGGAATGAAGTAAGCACAGTAGTAATATGACTGGAGTTCTGGATGGCTAGCTGGAAGGCAATTTATCCATCTCGAAGGTGTTGGAGAATAATGGATTCCATTGTAGTTATAGTCTTTATCACCAACCATAGGCTGACTTCCAACAACCTCTCCGTTCTTCTTAGTAACCCATGTACCTCCCCCGGTAGATGTGAGCTGTCCTTTGAGAGTCATTTCAATTTTTATCGGGTCAATTCTAAGGAATAATTCGCCTGCTTTACCCTCCCTCAAAATCTTTCTGAATGACCCCTTGCCTTTTAAGTTTGAGTAGATGTCGGCATTTCTATGATACCATGCTGTTTTTTCATCTTCCCACCAGTTAGCACAGTTGGCTCTTGGAGGAGAATCTCCAGGGCAAACATACCATTCCTCTCCGCACAATCTCCCATTCCAGCTACCACTCTCATCCTCTTTGAACCTCACAGAAGCTGATGAAACCTCTCTCTCGCTTTTTCTATCCCAGATTATCTTTGCCTCAAAATTAAGAGAATATTCTCCCTCTCTAATTCGATTAAGAGGTTCTCCACAATAACGCTTTCGATGATATTCTTTGTAGTAATTGTATTCCTCACTCCACCTGATATTTATTACAAACTCATCTTTCTTAACTTTGATAAATGCTGTGTCTGTCGGAGCATTTGTGTGTCCTAAGCCTTGATAAACTGCAGGTATCTTCACAATCCCCTCCTTCTTGCCTGCAATGTACTTGATTACTGCATTACCGTTCTCATTCGTTACTGGATTCCCGTAGGAATCTGCTACACTCATTACAACAATTTTGCCATCAAGCAAACCGTACTTTTCGATGAGAATCGTTCTACCTGCAAGCAGTTCTCTATCGCCATCAAGTTCTTCTTTGTACAGGGAGATGAACAGGTCTGTTTCTTGCTTTAGCGAAATTGTTTCCTTTCCCGCTTTTATTTCTATACCTATTCCCGCAATTTTGATTATAGCAAGGTTATGTTTCAGACTTCTGCCCCTCTTCTTTGTGAAAATATCAATTTTGTCAACTCCTTTCTTCACACCTTTGGACTGGTCAAGGACATATTCTGCTTTCGCTATTCCTTTACTGTCCGTTACAGAGTAAACGTAATGAGAACCAAGATTTGAAATCCATTCTTCACCATCTGCCTTAACAAATCCTTTGTCCGTTATTTCCTTGAAGTAAACCCTCGCTCCTTTTACAGGATTTCCACGGCAATCCTTAACTTCCACTCTTATTTCTGCCCTGTCCTTATTCTCCTCAAATGTAACGGATTCAGGAGTGAGTGTTACGAAGAGCATTGGGTCTCTTGGGGGCACTGGATTACTGATTTCGTAATTCTCGATTATTTTTGATATGTCGCCCATACTTCTTGTTATTTCATCTGCTGTCTCCAGAATTTCTCCTCCTTTTATCGAAGTGCTGTAAAATACCTGGACAAGGTCAAAATCCAGCATATTGGCGTTCATGAGCAGAGTGTCATCGAAACGAGCATAAGAGAACCTCATAATATACTGGACGTCCTTTATCATTCCCGCAACCTTTGAATAATCAGCCTCTCCGCCAAGAAGTATTTTATCTTCCTGATACGTGAGGAAGTTGCGTACATCGCCATAAGTTATTATCTCAACTCCCGGTGATGTTTTTGATAGTAGTGTTGCAAGATAATCAGCCAAAACACCCACTTCAGACCCATTCCACGGAGGTCCAACTGTCACAAGAACCTTTGGCTTTGAACAGAAATTCGAATTATCATCAAAGCGGGCTTCATTGTGAACAACATCAGTCATAAGCTCCGAGTAAGTTTCAAGTTCCAGCGACTTTATAAATTCCCGATTAAGGCTTCCAATAGAGTCAAGGATTATGTTTCTGACCTCAACTTCTCCGCAGTTCAGATTGATTTCTGTCAGTGGTATAGAATACATTCTTCCTTCTTCCGATATTGCAAATCCTGCCAGATAGTATCTCCCGGGGACGCTCTTTATTGAATAGCCATAGTGGTCTCCTTTAAACTCAAACTCTTTTGTCTGAAGTGTATAGTAATCGACCAATCTTATCCTGCTCAACACAAACGAAGAAACATCATTTTCTGATACTTTTCTGATATACTTTCCTTCCAGTGCTGATGTGCCACTGCAAACCTCAAAAGTCCGGATATCTTCAGCAATTAGCTCTCCGGATTCATTGTAGAGGTTACTTCTCAAAATGTAATGACCTTCTTTCCATCCAGTTACGAAATCATCAAAAGCGGTGAAGTAATCCGATTTTACTGGCTTATACTCTTTAACTTCAGGTTTATCAGAGAGCATCGGGAGATAAGTGATCTCTCCATCCGGATTCTCCATAGAAATTATGAGAGAGACATTGCCTTTTCCCGTAAGAGCATGTTCAACTATTACTTCTTGCCCTTCGCTAAAAATTTCCCTGTTCAGAAAGAGTTTAACAGAGGTTCCATTGCTGTAGTAAATCCTGTCAGAAGATAATGAGACAATCGAGCCATCTGTGACAATTTTCGCTGCGACAACATAAGTTCCCGACATTTCTCCATCAAAGTAGAAGCTTGAGGGAAGCCTATCATAGTAATTCGTTCTCAAATAGTAAGAATCCAAAGGCTTTACTTCCTCACTCCAGTCCGGATAATACAGCTTTTTTCCATTTGGAGTAACCAAATAAACGTATGCATAATAATCCGAAGAATTTATAATTCCGTCAATTCTGATGAATGGAGTTAGTTTTTCATTCTCGGAAATTGATTTATCAGATGTGAAAACCTCTATCTGTGGGAAGTTGAAAGTTATGGAAGGTATTAAGGAAACATTCCTTATCTCCCAGCTTTTTTCTCCATCTCCCGTGTTCTCAGAAATAAATGAAACTATGTTCTCAACATCCTCAGTAATGTTTTTAGCTGAAACAGGAACTTCATAGCTCTGGTAAGTGGAGTTTGGCTTAAATGAATAAATTAATCCGCCTGAAAGGTTGTTGTAAGGCTGAATACTACCTCTATAGAATTTGTTTATGTAAACATCTATTTCTACTTCTCCTTTTGCCTCAAATCTAAGAATGTAATCAGCATTTCTTCCAAGGAATGAGAATGCAACATCATCCGCAAAGCGGGGAGTTGTTTGTGTGCCGGTAACATTGATTTCTCCCAAGGTTAGAGGTATTATCTCGAATTCAGCCTCTCCTTTTCCTCTCCTGCCGTAGTAATCCTCTCCATTGACAATAATTTTGTGTTTTCCAAGGTGTAGGCAGGATATTTCCACCGAGCCAGAAGTTGCATAGACTGAGATGCTTACTGATTCCGTACTGCTATCATCTATAATTACCGATGCCCTTCTCAGAGGCAGAGGAGATGTGAAGGAAAGCTGTAAGTCTCTCTCTACATACTGCTTGCTTTCCGGACTGAGAATCGTAATCTCGAAATCGGGCTGTGTTACCTCTTCGAGTGGAGTTTTAGCCACACTCCCTCCCCCTCCAGCAGCTCCACCAGCCCTACCAACTCCTCCCGTTGTTATGCTTATCGTGAAGTTTACGGTTGTTGAGTTGATATTGCCAGCGGTGTCATTCACATAAACCGTCAAGCTATAATTCCCATTACTCAATCCGCTAATGGTGGTGTTTGGTGTGAAAGAAACATTCACTCCAGAATTCAGGCTATACCACCACTTGTATGCATCCGGATCGGGGGAATAAACCTCCAGATAGACGTAGCTTGCAGAATAAGTCCCGCTCTCAACCGGAGAAACAACATGAATGGACGGAGCGGTTGTGTCTGCGATAACGGCTGTCAGAGGTAGATAATCTCCGCCATTCTGAATGTTACCGCTGGAGTTGTATGGCAAAAGAGTATCACCCAATCCATCTCCTCCAACTGTATCCATCCCAGCATAGTCATGCCAGTAGTTTCCGCCCAGATATGGCCCATTTATTATGTTCTCACCAGAAGTTTTTGAGATGTTCCATAAGTTGAAACCTGAATCGTAGGCATTTATCGTGTTGTTGAAGTAATTGTTGTAGATTGTATTGTTGTTTGATGAATAAAGATGAACACCATACTTCTGCCCTCCTCTCCAGCTTCCCTCCTCGGGTATGCTTGTTGCAAGAATATAAGAACCTTTTAAAGTATTGTTATTTGAGCCGTCAAGACTGAGTCCCTTGCCAGCATCACAATCTTCGCTGACAGGTGGAAGGTAGTAAGCGGGACCATTATCCGTGAAATTTGAATTCTGTATTATGTTGTTGTTTGAAAGTTCGAGCTTTAGCCCTTCACACCAGTTCGTTTCAACCTCAGTATCGTTAATCAATGAGTTATTTGTCCTCTGGAAATAAACTCCAATGCTATCAGTCCCTTCTTCTCCGTTGTTATAGAAGTAAGAACCTTCAATCGTTATATTATCGGAATTGTAAATTGCAGCTCCGACTATAGCGTTATCACTTGCTATTACATTCTCTATGAGAGAATGTGTAGTGTTGTAAAGAATTATTCCATGCGAGTTATCCTCAGGAGTGAGGAACCGAACAGTTATGTTGTTGCAGTTAATGCATGCGAAAAAGGCAGCATCAGAGTAACTGAAAATTGTATCGGACTGATTCTTCAGATAATAGATTTTTTTCTTCTCCCCTCCATCCACAATGATGTTCGTGGAGGTTATGTTGTTGTCAAATGAATTGAAGGTTGGAGATATAGTGTCAGCATCAGGTGGTAGGTCTATGTAAAGATGATACGTGTTGTTTGAAAGATGATTACCGCTCATTGTCAGGTTTGTTCGAGAGCTGATGTAAGGAGTTTCAGAAGGTATGAGGTGAATACCATAATTATACAGCTCTATCGTGTTGTTATTCACGACACAGTTCTTTGCGTACGCCAACTTTATTCCAACATCGGTGCTCAGTGGTAAACCTTCTAAACCTTGCAGAGTGTTATTTATAATCCAGTTGTAGTCAGAATCGACTCTTATTGCAATATTTCCTTTTATCGTGTTTCCTGAGATTGTGTTTCCTTCCATGTGGTTCTCAATCAACACGATTGCAAGAGAAGACTGAGAAGTTCTGTTTATGGTGTTGTTCTCTATTCTGTTGAAAGTTGAAATGTCAGATGAAAATTTACTTTCAACCCATATGAGCGGGTTCAGCAAGTCTGGATTCGAACAGTAAAATTCGTTGTTTGCAATGTTGTTGTACCTGCCCCCATTAATCCAAGTGTTCTCGATTATAACGCTGCTGTTCTCAAAATAATTCTGGATCACATTATTGTTGTTTGAAGAAATGTAAACCCCACCTCCATTGGTGAAGTTGTTGTCTCTGATTGTATTCCTTTCTGATGATTGGAGTAAATAAACACCAAAGTTGTAATCTGAATGCTGAGCACCAAGTCCATACATCCCTGCTCTATCAATCGTAAAGCCCTGAATAACGTTGTCATCGGACCTTAAAACAAAACCTGCTCCTACATTATATGCATTGATAAAAGGATTATCAATTCCCGTTATGTTCAGGCTTTTGTCAACTGTGATGTTGCCTATATAAGTTCCATTGCAAACGATTATCGTGTCTCCGTCTATCGAAGCGTTCACAGCATCCTGAATGGTGGTGAAATTAGCGGAGCAGTTCAAGCCGTCATCATCCACATACCACGTTTTCGGATTCTTGACAGTAGTGAAATTTCGAATCGAGCTGTTCGAGTAAATGCTCGCGTTATCGGTTCTGTAAGAATAAACGGAGTAGTAGTAGGTTGTGTTTGCCAACAATCCGGAAAGGGTTATCGATGGGTTTGCGGTGTTGTTGTCCCATTCAGACCATTCTGATGATGATAAATCCTCATTGAGGCTGTAGAGGATGCGGTTGTTGGCTATGATGTTCGTCTGCCAGCTTATCGTTATGCTCGAATTCGTTAAACCGCTCTCCTGAATGTTCGAGATCTGAGGTGGAGCTAAGGTTTCGGAGAGCATAGGATAGTAATCTTTTGGCTGGGAGCTCGTTCTCCCACCTCCACCGCAGAACTCATCGGAGATGTTGTATGGAGTGTCGCCTATCCCGTCTCCATTTGCATCAAAGCCTACATAATCATCCCAATAATTGCCCGTGTAGTTCGTGAAAACATTTCTCTGATAGGTGTAATCTCGCATCTCCGTTGAATTCCAGCTGTTGTTTCCACAGTCCCTTGCATGCAGACTGTTGTTGATGAACTTGTTGAGGTAGATTACACTTCCATCTCCCGCTGGGATGTCAATCCCGTTGTCAGAGTTGGAAATCGTGTTGTTTACGATGAGGTTGTGGTAAGATGATCCTATGTAGTAGATTCCATCAGTAACGGCGGATATGTTGTTGTTCATTATAACTGAAAAATTCGAATCCTCAATTTGTATCCCACCATATAAATTGTAAAAAACGTTTCCAGAGATGTTTACGTAATCTGAAGGATCAGAATTGTAGGGCTCAACGTCTATCCCATCATCGTTGCCGTTTCTTATTGTAAATCCTGTAATATTGACATAATCCGCATGCACCTCAATGACATCATCATTCGTGCTTGCCTCGAGGATGCAGTTTGCTGTGCCATTCTCCGATTTCAGAGTTATGCTTTTATTGAGTTTAAGGTAAACGCTGTAAGTGCCGTCTCTGACGATGATCGTATCTCCGTCAGATGAACTGTTGACAGCATCTTGGATTAATGAGTAATTGCCAGGCACAAAGATAACTTCTCCACCAGCAGGGATAAATACAAGAGAAAGTATTATAAAAATTAAAAAAATGTTTAACTTCAACTCAAACACCTCCAAATTTTTGGTGTGTATTCTGGGTTACCAAGTTATATTTCGAATACATTCCGTTTCCTCTACATCTCTTTTAGTAAATCAGGCATATCAGCGGAGTAAGATAGAACAGAGTCGCCCGATTAAATTGGTTTAGTAATTAAAGATTTAAACTTTTCGTTTAAATTTTAATAATAGTCATGATTACTATAACCAAAATTATATAACTAAAATACTAATGAAAAAAATTTGAGAGATTAAGTTATAAATAAATGAGATTTCAAAATTAGATTAAAAATTCAACTCATCTCTGTAAAACTCCCTCTTTTTTATCTTCTTTTTAGCCTTTTTACCCCTCTGCTCTTTTCTTGGAGGTTCGTCCAGCAACTCCTCAAATTCTTCGTCAGTTACTGGTTTTAAATCCATCCACTCTTCAAGCTTCTTTGACCTCTTCAACTTCATCTAATCTCGCTTTCATTGTAAAAAAGGGTATATATTTCTTTCTTTTCACAGTATATTGCAGTTTGTCTTTGGCAGGAGTATAGTATAAATAGGATTAAAAAATAGATGACCACGGCAGAAAAGGAGGTGAAGAACACGGCGAAAGTGGACAGAGAAATGGTGGAAAGGGCGGGTATTAATGCTGATAAGTTGTTAGAACCTCTTATTAAGAATGCAGCAGAATTAACAACTTACTATTTACTATACGATCTCAGATCAAACCCAATACTTCATGAGACGGAGAGGTGCGCCCTTTAACGGACTCTTTGAGAGAAGCTCCGCACGATGAAGTTTATTAAGAAAAATCCTGTCATTGGACTGCTAAAATGAGTTTTTCCCAATTTCCACCTGTACTTCAAGCTTTATTGGCAACAACCTTAACTTGGTTAGTTACCGCATTGGGCGCAGGAGTGGTATTTTTAAAAAAGGATGTTAATCGTAAACTACTTGACGCTTCTCTAGGTTTTTCAGCAGGCATAATGATTTCAGCAAGTTTTTTTCTCTCTTCTACTACCTGCAATAGAAATAAGCTCTCAAAGAAGTCTGCCTTGGCTGCCAGTGTCAGTAGGCTTTCTCCTTGGTGGTTTCTTTTTGAGATTGATTGACAAAATAATACCGCATCTCCATCTCTTTACACCTGTCGAAAAATCTGAAGGTATCAAAACAAATCTTTCAAAAACATCTCTGCAACCATTGGTGCAATCATAGGATTTGTAGTCATGATGATTCTTGATGTTGCCTTTGGATAATAATGTTACTGATTACCAACCTCTATGTTTTTTAAAACTTCTTTATTACACAAAATCCTTTATGTAATCGTAAACCTTTGGACTCACCCAAACAACCCTTTTCCATCCACCCTCCTCTTTCAAAAATTTGGGAGATTTGAGGTAAGAATAACTTATCCCAACAAATCCTTCAATCTGCTTTCCCACAATTATCCTTTCGATTTCATCAAAACTCAAGCCTATGGGTGTTTTGAATTTGTACTGCCTATCAACAATTCCAAATCCATCTTTTTCAGGGATATAAAAGACAATTAATTCCGAATACAGACCAGTTGGTGGCGGATACGTTAAAACAGAGTGTAAATTAATCCGTTTTATTTTACCCTCGCTAAGCTCTTTCACCTTTCTGTTGATTGCTTCATATCCACTTTTCTTTACATTCTCAATTTTAAAATAGTAGTTAACAATTCCTAGCTCATTTGCGGTTTTAGCCTCACTCCAACTCGTACCGCATGGTGATGGCCTTTCAGGCGAAATGATACACACGTGGTTTGGTAAACTCGTTTGGCACGAGATGCAACCGTAATACTCACTAACCTCTTCTTCCCTAACTCTAATTTCTTCCCTTGCTTTGTGAATTTTGTATGCCCTCTTGATTTCTTTGTCGAATGTATCTTTGTCAGCAATTAAGACAACCTTAACTTTACCAATTTTCAATGATCTGAAGGCTTTTTGTAAAACCTCCGCTATACAATCCAGCGTCAAATCATTAAGCAATTCGTATGAAACCGTTATTATAACGTTTTCTTTCCTAAAGTCGTATCTCAATCCCCTAATCCTGTTCATAACTTCGGGAATCAAGCTCTCCAATGCCGATGCTGTTAGATCATCTATCCCCGAAATTTTGATGTTAATTCCCAAAACATCCCCTAACTCACCAACAATTTTGACGTCGTCTTCTGTTTCATTAGCTTCCACCAACTCAAACGCTCTAATTTTTTTACCTTCAACTTTTTCGCCTATGTAAGCCAAATCAAACTCAACGCAATCAACATCAACATCTATCTTTGCTGGATCAATGAACCTCTGAAGCACGGAAAAAGTCTTATTTTTGAATAAATAGTTTTCAGCATGTTAACAAGGCAGATTGGTGTGATCGGTGCATCGTACTGTGATGATGAACTTTACTCAATAGCATACAATGTAGGAAAGTTGATTGCCAAAAAAGGCTGGATTTTGATTAATGGTGGGTTGGGCGGTGTTATGGAGGCAAGTGCCAGAGGTGCCAAAGAGAATGGAGGGTTAGTTGTCGGTGTGTTGCCTGGAGGTAAACAGAATGCGAACCCATACATTAACATAAAAATTGCCACAAACATGTATCATGCCAGAAACATGATTATAGTTTACTCATCCGATGCTCTGATTGCGATAGGTGGTGGTGGACCTGTCCACTTAACATAAACACCACCTCAACTTATTATAATAAAGCAT
>QMZC01000059.1 GCA_003662995.1 Archaeoglobales archaeon | reverse complement strand
TTGCATAGGGATGAAATAAGACGAGCTGAACTTGTTGCCAATCCAGGATGTTATCCAACGGGAACAATCTTAGCAGTAGCGCCTTTAGCAAAGCATGAAGTGGTTGAAAGAGTTATTTTCGACTCAAAAAGTGGAATAACCGGAGCTGGAGCAGAGCCGACAACGTTTACGCACTATCCAAACCTACATGAGGCAATAGTGCCCTATAAGGTTACGAATCACAGGCACTACTGGGAGATTGTGCAAGAGTTGGGCAGATTTCAGCCAGATATAAAAATTTCCTTCACACCTCAGGTGTTTCCAGGCTCGAGAGGGATTTTGACAAATGCCCACGTGTTTTTGAGGGGTAAACTTGAAATTGATGAGGTTAAAAAAATCTACGAGGAGTTCTACAAAGATTGCTTCTTTGTGAGGTTACAGGATGAGATTAGGCTGAGTTGGGTTAGAGGGAGTAACTTTTGTGACATAGCGATGTTTAAGGGCGAGGACAGACTTGTTATATCATCCGCAATTGACAATCTCGTCAAGGGTGCGAGTGGTCAGGCTATCCAAAACATGAACGTTATGTTTGGATTTGATGAAAAGTTGGGTTTGGATTTTGTCCCACTCTTCCCATAGCTCCATAACCGTAAAATAAAAATAAACATAAACACAGCAGATTTAATGGAGTTGTTCAGAAAAACATTAGCATTAATACTGATGCTCATAGCATTATCTTTACTCCTAAATTTAGCATTTGTGAGTTTTAGCAAAACTGGTTTAGAAGGTTTTATAGGTGGTAGATTTTTTAAGGAAAATCAGGAGACTGTGAATGTTAACAAGGTTCCAGTTTCACTCACGAAATCCAATTTATCAAACTTAAGCTCCCAAAGCAATCCCCCACACGTTCCAATTTACTTCGTTGAAGGGTTGAATAGATACACGAATCACATGCGACTTTATACGGCAAGTGAGTATGTAGATGGGGAGTGGTTAGAAGATAACGTAAAATACGATGATGATACGCCCTTCATAAAATCGAGCGGACACGTTACAAAGTACAAGGTTACACCGATAGTTGAATTTGTAAAGCACATTCCAGTATCAAAAGATACTGCATACGTAACGGTTGATGCTGGATACAACGCCTATACGGGCACTTTTTTGATAAAGGAGAATCTATCAAAATCCTATGAGGCATTCTCAACCTCATGGAAAGTTGATGTCAAAACTTTGGGAAATGCCAAAGAAAACGGTTTTGAGACAGAAATGGATAAAACTTACTTTTCAAAAATCAGAGATTTGGCCTTAGAGATAACAAAAAATGCAACAACAGATTATGAAAAGGTTAAGGCGATAGAAAAGTATTTAGAGGAAAATTATAGGTACTCTTTTGATTATAACATCCCAAAAAATATTGATCCAGTTTACTGGTTTTTGTTTGAAGGTAAAAGGGGCATATGCAAGCACTTTGCATCAGCCTTCGCAGTCCTTTGCAGATCGATCGGATTACAATCGAGGGTCGTTGTAGGATATTTAGCTAAACCGACAAGTCAGAATCAGACGGTCTTTGCAGACCAAGCTCACATGTGGGCGGAAGTGGAGTTTGACAACGGATGGGTCGAGTTTGATCCTACTCCATCTTCAACAAAAAGACTACTAACAAAAACTGAGATAACTTATGTGGATAAAATAGCGATGAGGGGGGAGAATTTTACGGTTAGAGGCATTGTAACGTCGAACGGAACACCAGTTGAGAACGGATTTGTTGAGGTGTTTTTGAAGAAAAATAAGAGTGAAGATGGAATTCTGCTTGGTTTGATTTACTTTGAAAGTGAACATTTTGAGGGCAACATAACAATCCCAGATGTCGTTGGTGAGTACAACGTCGTTGCACACTTTGTTGGCAGTCTAAAGTACATGCCATCTTGGAGCGATCCAAAGATCAAAATATACAGCTCTCCAGAGTTGTTGGTTAAGATTCCCGACAAAATTCCCTTAGATTACGCAATTCGTGGGTATCTGTTCGACTACAACAGAACTCCAATGGCTAATGAGGAAATCATAATAAAGGTGGATGGAAAGGTAAAGCGAATAAAAACAAACAATTCTGGGTTTTTTTCATATCCATTGCATCTCAAGAGGGGTTTTCACGAGATAGAAATCAGGTTTAACGGAAAGGGATACATTTTGCCAATGTCTTACAAAAAAACAGTTGAAGCTGGTGAAGTGAAGATAATACTGGAAAACAACACGGCAATTAGAAATGAAGAATGGGATTGTTCTGGGCGAGTTTATTTTAACGACAAATTGCTGAACAATGCAACACTAAGATTAGAAAAAATTGGGGTTGTGAAGGCAAGCAATGGAACTTTTGCAATTAAAACCAAGCTTTTTGGCAGTTTGGGAAAACAGAAGATAAACGTGACAATTTTAGGCATGAACCACACAACGAGCATTTATGTTTATTTAAAAGCAAAAACGTTCATCGATACTCAAGTTTTACAGAATAAGAGCATTCTTGTTAGAGTAAAAGATGATGAAGGTAAGTTGGTTAGTGGACTTGTAATGGCTATGAACAAAACGTACCAACTCAAGAACGGTAGCGTAATTCTGAATGTTGGCAATGCAGATAAAATTACAATTGAGTATTTGGGTAATGAATACTATCTGCCATCAAAAAAGGTTGTTGAATTAAATGCATTCCCATACTGGATTTTCTTAGCCATACTGCCCATAGCCGCATATTTCATAGTTACACGATTGAAATTCGGGAGTTTTATTGAAGTTGAGGTTGTGAGGGAGGATGAAAAACTACCACTGATATGGAACGTAGGTGAAGAAGTTATTGTAAGAATTAGGAATAGAGGAGATGGATTTGTTAGGTTCAAGTTAAACGACGAACCCAAAGCGTTCCACGAAAAGGGGATGGAGGTTAAACTGAACTTTGAAGAGGAGGGCGAATACAAAATCAGCGTTGAGAGGGTTGTGAATGAAAAAATCAAGGAAAAAAAAGAGATAACAATAAAAATCATGAATTACAGGGATGCAATAGTGGAGACTTTTTCAAACTTCGTTAAAGATGTTGAAAATGTTAAAAAAATCAATCTGAAAGATTACACTGCCAGAGAGATTATGAAATTGGCTAATATAGAGGATGGAAAATTTTTGAAGTATTTTGAGCTATCAAAGTACGGATATTTGGTGTTTAATAGAAAGGATTTTATTGAGGTTTTTATGGATTATTTGAGGTTGAGAGGTGAGATAGATGCGTAGGTTTGCAGGAATAATAGCTATTACAATTTTCTTTTCATCGGTTTACTTTGCAATTAGTTATTATGGCAATACTCTAAACAAATTTTTAACAATAAACGTCGAAGAAATAGCAATTGTATATTTTCTGCTTTTGACGTACTTTATTTTAGATTTTAACAAATACACCAAGTGTGTTAAATCGATACCGATGGCTGTAGCTATGTATTTTATTTTTAAGATTGTGTTATTAATCCTGTCAAACTTTGAGCCTGTATTGTTTGTTGTGTTCAAAAACATTGAATTTGACCTGTTGCTCTTGCTGTTGGCTTTGGCTGTTGCAAGAATAGAGTTGCCTGAAGGCATAAAAGCATACTACCAAGTTTTTTTGACAAGCATAGCTTTGATACTTGCTGGCTTCTTTGGCTACCAACTAATCTCAAAGATCCCGTTTGACAAGGCTAACGAGTTGGGATTTGCCTTTCTTGCTTTTTTAGTAATCTTGGCAATAACAACTCTATCAAACCTATCAACAAACGAGTTCGCAGTTTGGTTGGGCAAATCGAGGGCATTTTTACTTTCATTCACAGTTTTATTGTCTGGATACTACATTTTTATAAGACCACTAATTCTTGAAAGGACTGGCTTGGTCAACTTCTTCGAGTGGACTGCAATTGTATTAGCTTTTATAAAGCTTTCGTCTGGATTTAAGTCTTCATTAAAAATCGATGAGACTGAATATATAAAAATGCACAGACAAAGGCTGTCATATACGAGAGATGAGCTTTTTGAAAGGATATCAAATGCTAAAAGAGAGTTTGTGGAGAATGGCGTAAAATCTTTGCTTATAGCAACAATGTCAAGGTTTTTATTTGATTTAGGTTGGAGTGAGGATAAAGTTGCCAAGGCTTTGACGCTAATAGTTAGATATGAGGATGAAAAGTATCCTGCATTGCCTTTTAAGTGGGAGGTTAAAAGGATAGATCAGAGAAATAGAAGGAGGAGGGAGAAAGTTTTGAAGGAGTTTATAGAATATTTAAAGACGGAGGGTGTTAGAATTGGCTGAATTCGGTGTTGATTGGCGTGAATTTAGGGATAGATGTGATAGGATAATCAAAGCAGTTTGCAGTGTTTACGTTGGCGATGAGGAATTAATTAAGAAGATGCTCGCCGCTTGTTTGGCAAATGGAAACGTGTTATTCGAAGATTATCCCGGCTTGGGAAAAACGTTGCTGGCAAAAGTTTTTGCCAAAACGATTGGGGCTGATTACAAGAGGATACAGTTTACTCCCGATCTGTTACCTGCTGACATTACCGGAACGAAAATCTGGAGGGGGAACAACTTTGAGTTTGTGAGAGGACCAATCTTCACAAACATACTGCTGGCGGATGAAATAAACAGGAGTCCACCAAAAACTCAAGCAGCCTTACTTGAGGCTATGGAGGAAAAGCAGGTGACAATTGAAGGTGATACGTTTGTTCTCGATGCACCATTCTTTGTTATCGCCACCCAAAACCCAATTGAACAGGAAGGCACGTACCCCTTACCTGAGGCGCAAATGGACAGATTTTTGCTTAAGATGTCCCCCGGATATCCTGCTGATCTAAACGAGGAAATGGAGATTTTGAGGAGGAGAATAGAGTGGAAAAAAGATGATCCAACAGAAGACATCAAACCAGTTGTGAGTGTTAACGAGTTTAGGGAAATGCAGATGTTTGTTGAACAAATATACGTTGATGATAGCATACTGAAGTACATCTCAGAGTTGGTCAGGGCTACAAGGCAGCACGAACTTGTTGAAATAGGCTCAAGTCCCAGAGGTGGCTTGGCTTTGTTAAAGGTTTCGAGGGCTTTGGCGGCTATGGATGGAAGGGACTTTGTGATTCCTGACGACGTTAAAAAGATAGCTTTAGACACTTTGTCACACAGGATAATACTAAATTTCGAGTATGCTATTGAAGGGGAGAAGCCTGAAAACGTTGTAGAGGATGTTTTGAAATCAGTTGAAGTGCCTAAGGAAGTTGAAAGGATTGAAAAAATCGAATAGCAATGAAGGTCAGCAAAACCTCGTATTCTTTAATTTCAGCATCACTCCTTTTGTTGTTGTTGGGATTGCTCTTCACATCCTTTGAACTCATAGCTGTCTCAATGTTCCCTCTACTCATTCTACTATTACCAAACGTCCCATTTAGTGTAAATGTTTACCATTCCGGTGTTGAGGGTGGAAAACACGTTGGTGAGCCTTTTGAAGTCTCAATCGTTGTAAACATTAAAGGATTTGGAATAATCAAGGCTATGCATGAACTGCCCGAACACTTTGAATTAGTTGATGGAAAGAATGCTGTAATCAAGTTTTTGATTGGCTCTACCAACATTGAAATTAGATATAAAGCCATTCCAACAAAAAGAGGGAAATACAAGCTTGATAAATTAATCTTCGAATGTGAAAACGTTTTTTTGACAAGTAAAACAAGAAAAGAAGTTAGTTTGGATTTAGAGTTGGAAGTTAAGCACAGAATTCAAAAAATAGTCAAAATAGAGACCGTTAGGGGAATAGCAAGAACACCCCATCCGGAAATAGACATATCCACAATTGGCGTCCCTGGAACAGATTTTAGGGAGATAAGAGAGTACGTTGCTGGAGACCCGGTTAAGTTAATCAATTGGAAAGCCACAGCCAGAACGAGTAAAGTTATGGTTAACCAGTATGAGGTGGAGGGAAAGAAGGCTATATGGGTATTTTTGGATGCAAACAGATACATGCTTCATGGTTCGACGATAAAAAACTTCTTTGAGGCAGCAATTGAAGCAGCAAATTCGATATGCTACTACTTCACAACAAGGAACTACAAGGTTGGTTTTTACGTTGTTGGGCATAGCTATTTAATTTATCCTGACAGTGGGAGAAGGCAGTTTAAGAAGATTAGCAGTGATTTGATGAGAATTGAGGTTGCAGAAAGAATTGAGCCATTAAATTCTGCTGTTGAGAGGTGTAAAAAGTATTTGATGCTCTACAAACCAATGTCAATCTTTATAACGAGGGTTGAACACTCAAAACCATTAATAGCATCAATTAGGGCATCGAGAATGGCTAAGAAGGGGTTGCCAGTAACTGTATTGGCCTTAAAAATGCTTAATGGCGCTCAAGGCGGGGATGAGTTTACATTAAAAATGATTGATAGCCTACGACTATCCACAATTTCACGATTAAGGGCAGCAGGAATCGACGTTGTGGAGTGGAATATTGAGAAAAGATTGTCGGAAACTTTGATGAGGGTTTTGAGATGAAGTACAAATTGTTAGGAGCAATCATAGCAGTCGTGCTGGCTGAAATCTCCGCATTTTTAACTTTACAAGCCTATTTGACTTCGCCATTTGCTCTATTATCTCAATATCCTATCTATTATTTGCTTTTCATCATACCAATAGTTTTGGTCTTGATGGACAGAAATCCGTATAGCTTGTCTTTTTTTGCTATCTTAATTCTCTTCAGTTTTGGCAGGATTTTAGCAAATTCAGAGGTTTTTTACTCGTTTTTAGATGCGTTGTACTTCTTCAAATTCTACGATCTTTCAGATTATCTGTATTCCATATTCAGCCCTTATAAAGCTCAAGACATCAGCCACTTTTTAACCTTAACTTGGCTGTTTGTAGCTTCACAACTTGTGTGGAACGCTTGTTTGAAAGCTGAATTGCTGGACAAGGAAGGATTTGAGGTTAAAGATACACTAACATTTCAAATCGTTGCTGTATCTCTAATATCGTTTGCCATCTACGCTGTTTATCCGCACGTTTTAAACGTGTTAAAAACAACTCATCAAATTCCAATGTTGTTTGCTGGTTTGATTGGTGTTGTGTTATTTTTGATTTCAGCGTATTTGCTGATTAAGCAGTGATTTCCATAATTTTCATAAACATTCTGATGAGCTAGTTTGTGATGTTGTAAATTTAATCACTATATTTCTATTCTACAAGTTTTCTAATTTCATTTTTAATCAATTGTTCTCTTAAGGCTATAAATTGTTCAAATATTTCTTTTATTTCTTCTGAAGTTGAATTCTCCTTTACACTTTTTAGTAACTCAAACATTTCTTCATTTACGAAATGTTTTTTAAAATCCTTTTTACATCCTCTTCATTTCCATGAATTTTTGTCATCTCTTCAATATACGTGGCTAGTGCTTTTTTACTAATCTTCTTGTTGGTCGATGACAAAATTAGTGTTCTATTAAGTACAACATCCTTTTCAACTTTTACATTTTTGTTTTCTAGAAATTTCTTTGGAAGATATGATGGTCTTCCAAGTCCTTTACTGAAAATTTAATTTTGTCTTTTTCATAGAAATCCCACGCTCCTTTTTTGAAGAGTAAGTTAAAAACACCCTTGTAGATGGAACTACCGGAATACTTTGTATCTATTTTCATAATGTCTAACTTGCTTCTCATATCAACTATCGCTTCAGGGATTTTGCTGGAATCTGTTAACCATGCTATCAAATCTTTAAAGTCTTTAGTTTGTTTAGTCTCAGTAGAACCAGAGTACCTTTCTGTGAATATTACACTCCAATACCACTTGTTTATTTTGCTGATATCTATATCTACCTCTCCTTTCTCTGCTTTGATAAATAATCCAAGCCATATTGAAATCATAGAAGGGTAAGAGAGCCATCTATAGTCTGCAATTCCATATTCAGACATATCAAACAACCTGCTTAAAATTTTATTTTCTAGTATTTCTACTGCCTTTTTCCAAGATTCCTTATTTAAAATCGTGGAATCTATTTTTATTATATCTCTCGCTTTTATGCTCATGCCTTCACTTAAAACTAACCCTTGAATAACATAATATGGAATTTTTTATTTTTTATATCATTCACTGCTATTTGCTTTAGCCAGTATTTTTCATTAAATGCATTTTCCCATTCCATTCTTAAATTAATGAACTTGTATAACCGAGCTGTGAGCAAGTCAAATATTGATAGTTTGATTCCTGTTCGATTTATTCTTTCAAATAATATCGCTATATCTTCTGGTTTTTCTGTTAGAGGAATACTTAATACGTGAGCTTGATGTTCTATAATATTTTTTAGATAGTTTTCTATTTTTTGTGCATAATCTTCGCTGAACAAACTCCTAAACTCACCATACCATAGTTTCCAAAAATCAGATTCATTCGATAAAAAAGTTAAAGGCAGTATTCTTCTTTCTTTTAATTCTGTCAAATTGTACTTTCCAATTTCATCCAATAGTGCTTTGTATTCTCTCCACTGTTTTGACCAACTGAAAACAGAATCTTCAATATTATCAATACATAATTCTTGCAAATCTATAAAAAACGCATATGGATTTGTTGTATTTTTCAAGGGGATGTCCGGAGAGTATAAAGCATAAAACAGAGAAGTAAGTCTTTGTTGCCCGTCAAGTACAATAATTTCAGGTCTTGGATTGAAGCTTCTATTTACTTTATTAGCTCCCTCTATTGGTATTACCTTAAAAGGAACGTCTGTTGGATTTACACGTTGGATGAGAAAAGTACCTATAAACATTTTCTCTAACAAGGAACAAATTAACTCCTCTATGTCATTCCTTGCCCAAACGAAGTTTCTCTGAAAATCGGGAAGCATAACTTCCCCATAGTATGCTTTTCTCACCAATTCTAACAATTTTTTTTTCTTTGACCACTCTAGCTCCATATCTAATATTTTTACTCAAATTTTTAAATTTTCTCAATTGATATTGAAAGCTAATTAAGAAAGATTAATTACTGATTAGGAAAACTCTCAGTTCCTGAAAACGTGATTGGCAATCATCAAGATAATAAATTAAAAATAATAAAAATAGAAAAATTAAATCCCCAACTTCTGCCTCTTCTCAATTATTACCTTCTCAAGCAGTTCAGCAGCTTTAACTGGATCTTCCTCAACGACTACTTTTCCACCTGTCAACGCCTCAACGTCCTCTGTAAACAGCTTAACAGCATCATCACTGCCAGTTATAGGTGGAATTGGTGATACATGCGTAGTCAATCCGTAAGCTACCGCAAACACAGCATCGATTGTTGCCTTTTGCTCCATGTATTCAGGTGCTGTTACTGCTACTGGTAATTGTGGTATGTCCACATTTAAGGCGTCAGCAATCAACCTTACAAGATAAACACATCTTCCAGTATCTGTACAAGTTCCAAAGCTCAACACTGGTGGAATTCCTAAAGCCTTGCATACATTTTTAAGCTTCTCTCCAGCCAACTCTATCGCATCTAATGATGTCAAGCCAGCAACCTGCAGTGCTGCATTTCCGCAACCCAACGATAATACTAAGATGTCCCTCTTTATAAGCTCCTTGGCGATTGTGACTGTATTGTTGTCATGAGGTCCATTCTTCAATGTTGTGCAACTAACTAAAGCTACAACTCCCTTTATATCTCCCCTCTTTATTGCTTCAAGTAGTACATTCAAATCACCATTTAAAGCATTAAGAATCGCCTCTAGTGAGAAACCAACAAATATCTTCTGCTTTTTGTCAACCTTGTAGCTCTTTGTTTTATCTCTTTGCTTGAAATTCTCAATTGCCATGTCAATTAATTGTTTGGCGATCTCCTCAACTTTCTCAGGTTCATAATCCAATCCCTCATCTATGCTTCTAAGTCTTACAAGCCTGCTTACTGGAACTATTTTAACACCATAGCGCTGATACTCAGGCAAAGATGGTAATACACAGTTCATGTCCGCAGCAAACACATCAACAGCCCCAGTAGCCAATGCGAATTCTTGGACGATCCAGTTTCCAACGATTCCTGCAAAGGCTGGAGAATTAAAACGTTGAATCAATTCCTGCCCAGTTTCAATAAATCCGATGATTCTTAAGCCCTTAGCTCCCGCCTGTCTTGCTTTTTCTTGCACCTCTTCACTCTCAGCCAACTTTATCAATGCAGCCCCAACAAATGGCTCATGCCCGTCAACTGCAATGTTTACGTATTCTAGATCCAAAATTCCCAAATCTGCATAACTTTCGTGGGGCATCGGAGTGCCGAACAATATGTCTTGTATTACCTCCAATGCAATTTGTACAGCCATACATGTAACAATACCCATGCTCATGCTTTTCTTAGCCAAAGAAACGTAGTTTGTATCAACATTCGTCATGCTTGAAGAACCAACAACAAGTAACTCCTGAAAGACACCTGAAGGAAATATTCCGAGGTTTTCCCAAACTTCCTTCCTCTTCTCTGGAGAGAATATCTCCACAAGTTTGCTTTTATCAACTGAACTAAGGTCAGCAATAACAAAGTCTGCAACCTTTATTGCCAATTCTTTTACATCATCACCTTCAATACCCAATTGCTCTGCAAACCACTTCAACTTCTCAACATCCTTGATCTCGTATGGTGTTTTCTCTTCAGCAGTAGCTTTCAACGTCTTTGCAGCCTCGATTGCGTGATACGTGTAAGCTTCAGTACCAAGTATGTTAAGATGGACGAAATTTCTCACCGTCATTCCCGCAGCATCAATACCACATGCCCCGTAAGGGTTCTTTTCCGAAATTCTGCAAGGACCCATTGAGCAGAGCTTACAACTCAAACCTTTTGTGCAAAAAGGACATCTTCCTTTTTCCTGTGCATTAAATCTGTCAACGATGTTTGTTATTTCATCTTTCTTTACTTTTTCATACATCTCGTTTATGCTCTCATGGTAGCTAACATTTTCTTCGATTTTCATGGTTTTTATTAAATCATTAACTATATCACGGTTTGCCCTAACACTTTCGGCTCAAAGTCATCAAATAAAAATTAAAAAATTAAAAAACTAGCCAATCGTATCCTCTTTAATCAAAGAAGGCTCATGCAAAGGCAGTATTATGTCTGCCTCTTCTTTAACTCTCAGCACACTATCGTAGCCAGCGATTATGTCCGTGTTTATTCCTGGAGGTATTACTGGCATAAACCTTTCAGCCTTTGGTGGTGGATAGAAGTTCTCCATTATGCAGCAAAATCCAGTTATTATTGCCTTTCCCTTTGCAGTCTCAACAACTACTGACTGTCCACCCGGTGTGTGGCCAGGAGTGAACATTACACTTACTCCATCTACTATCTCTGCATCACCATCCAATAGAACAATCCTGTTTTCTTCTATCGCATCTTCAAGTAAATCCTTATCGTATCTGAAGTCAATTGGGTGGGGACTGAGCATAAAATCATATTCCTTCTTTTGCACGTAAATCGTTGCGTTTGTGCAATAAAAATCGTTCTCACAATGATCGTTGTGCAAGTGGGTGTGGATGATTACATCTATGTCTTCAGGCTTTAGATTGTACTTCTCCAAAGCTTCGATGAACGTGTATGTTTTCCCCAACTCTCTCTCAACATCCTTAGTTTTGAATGGATCCATTGTCCCGGTATCAACGATTATCTTCTTGTTTCCACCCTCCAAATACCACATAAAAACGGGCAAATACATCGTTTTGTCGCAATCAAAATAGTATGTCATTGCGCACTTTGGTAGAATTCTAACACCAACAGGTATTGGATGAATTTTGTACTTCATAATAACCGTTGAATTTCAAGCTAATTAGATTTTTTGGGTTGGTTAACTTTGCTTAAAAGAGCTATACTAGATAAATTGTCCAGCCCATTGATCAAGAGATGAATACAACTAACAGTTAACGAAAGTATTAAAACAAAAAACCATGTATCACAATCATGGACATTGATGAGATCAAGGTGGCTGTTGTTAGAATTGAGGGAACAAACTGTGAGGATGAAACCGTGTTGGCATTCAAAAGTTTGGGTGTTTTTTGTGAAGCAGTACATCTAAAGCAGTTTTATAGCGACATGATAAAAGACGAGGAACAAAGAAACATAACCGATTATCACTGTTTAGTTTTTCCTGGAGGTTTTTCTGCTGGTGATTACGTCAGGGCTGGGGCAATTTTTTCCGCAAGAACAAAATCTGTATTGCAGAGGGACATTGAGAATTTCATCAAAAATGGCTACCCTGTTTTGGGAATTTGTAATGGATTTCAGGTATTGGTAGAGTTGGGAGCTCTGCCCGGATTTGATGAAGATAAGCCAATTGCTGAAAAACCTGAAATGGCATTGGGAGTTAATGATTCAAACAGGTTTGAGTGCAGGGTTACTCTTCTAAAGCATGAAAACAAAGGAAAATGCATTTTTACAAAAAAATTGGAAAAGAACGTTGTTATGTTTCCAGTGGCACACGCTGAGGGGAGGGTAACATTCCCTATGGGTAAAGAAGACGAGTTTGTTGATAGATTGATTGAAAACGACCAGATCGTGTTCAGATACGTAGATGATGAGGGAAATTACGCAAACTATCCTTGGAATCCGAATGGTAGCTATTACAACATTGCTGGAATATGTAATGTGAAGGGAAACGTATTCGGATTGATGCCCCATCCTGAGAGAGTGTTTTTCGGTTATCAGCACTCTAATGAAAGAAATGGATATGGGGATGGCAAAGCTGTTTTTGAGAGTATAGTAGAGTATTTGAGGAGGTTTTGATTATCTAATTTCAATTTATTGGAATATTTAAAATTTTGTAAAATAATTGACAAAGTAAAATTTCCTAATTTTACAACTTTCATGCTATCCTCAAAATTAAAACTTAATCTCAGTAAATTGAACAGCTATGTCTAGTTTTGTAACGGTTGGTAGAATTTACATTGACAAAGACAGTGCTGGTAGACTTTACCTTAAAAAGAGAATCATGGAATTTTTTGAACTTTGAACATGAGAAGAGAGAGTTGAAATTATTATGAGAAGAATTAAATCGTCATTACCAAGCTCTAAATCACAAGGATACGTTTTACCTTTTATAAGCTGTTGTATGGTCATTTTTAAGCCTCCTATAAGGAAAAATCGGCTTTCCTCTCAGAATCCACCATAAGCCCTTTAGAAAATCGAGCATTTTAATCCCTCTTAAACTCATTTAAAAACTTTTCAGCAGAGCTTCTAACACTTTCCCAATGTCTGTTTTTCTTGATTTTCGTCTTGTTCTGAATATAGAGGATTAATAATTGTCTTGTATTTCTTTCTGCATAATTCATGTAAAGCTCCAGCAATTGCTGTAAATTTCTTCAACCCTATCGTGTTCGATAACCTGCCCATTTTACCTTCGTTTCTGCTTTCGTTACTCAAAAGCCCCTTAGAAATCAAGTCTTTCTTGGTTAACTCCCTGATGTAAGCTGAAATTGTGTCCCAGTCCTCTATTTCCATAGCTTTTCTGATTTTTCCATCCCATTTTTCGGAGGCGTCTGAACAAACTTTCATGTTTTTAACCTCCTACAAAACACATCTTAGTATTCTTAAAGATACCAAGTACTTAAGAGTTTCTATTAAGATACTAAGTATCCTTAAATATGGAAATTGTATAAATTGGCTATAAGTAATATTAAGTTCAATGCCACGTAAAAGAACACACCTATTCGATTTCCTCGATTTTGTAGCATTTAAGTTACTCTCCGAGATGAAAAATGATCCTAAGACTTTTACAGAGCTTTTCAATGTTTCTGAGTTATCTAAAAGGAATTTTGATAGGCGAGTTAGAGAATTAATCGAGCTCAAATTAGCTGAGGAAGTGTTAATTCCAGACAATAAAACTGGTAGAAAGAAGAAAAAGTATGTTCTAACCGAATTCGGCAGATTCGTTCTGCAAAAGCTTGAGGAGATTGAGAGGTATTCTGAATAGCTATCCCCTGTGCAATTTTGTAAAAACTTTCTCCAAAAACCATAAATAGAATACGGTAATATTACCATATATGGCATTTGTAAAAACCACAATAAATCTAAGAGAGGATGTCTATCAGGCTTTGAAAAAGGTAGCTGGTAAGAAAAAGATGTCTGAAAAGATAAATGAGATCCTTTACAATGCCTTAGTAAAAGAAAAGAAGAGCCTATTTGGAACGATGAAGCCAACAGACCTATCAGATTTAAGAGATCATGAAGATCGACTATGATGGTTGACTCTTTTGCGTGGATGGGGTACTTTATGGGAACAGAGAAAGGAAAGAAGGTTAAAGAAATCGTGGAGAGTGACGAGATTCTATACACTTCCCCAGTCATCTTAGCCGAAATATTCTCCAAAACACAGAGAACTGATGGTAGTGGCAAAGAAAAAGTCGAATTTATTAATTTATTTTAAATAGGTGTGTAGTTGTAGAATTGGACGACGAAATCGGAATAGAAGCTGGAAAAATACATGCCGAAATGAAACCCAAAGTAAAGGATTTTGGAATGATCGATGCCTTGATTTTGGCAAGTGCTAATAAAAAAGGTCTTAAGGTTTTAACAGGTGACAAACACTTTGAGCATTTTGAAAATGTTGTTATGCTTTGAGAATAGTGTTTGATAATCATACAATCCAAAAAGATCGAATACGCTCTAAAATCTAAGTAATCATCGAAACCCTTTTCAACTTCCTTATCCAATTCTAAAACATGAAATTCAAGGTCATCCTTGAAGAGGCTGAAGAAGGCGGATATGTTGTTTATGTTCCTTCTCTCCCGGGATGCGTTTCTCAGGGTGAAACACGGGAGGAGGCAATTGAAAACGTCAAGGAGGCTATTGAAGTCTATTTGGATATTGATGATGCTCAAATTGAAGAAAGGAACTCTCAGAGTAATACTAAAGCAAGCTGAATTGAGTGTTGAGGAGTTTGTTAAGTTGCTTTGATTTAATTTTTTATTTCTTCTTAAAAACAGTTTTTCTCCATTGAAATCAAACACTGCAACGAAACCCTTTTCAACTTCTAAAGTGTAGTTGTCATCAATGCAGGAACAAACTATCATTGAATACCTCACTCGGATTGAAAAGCAGCTTGAGATTATCAACAGCAAGATAGAGAATTTTCTGG
>QMZC01000058.1 GCA_003662995.1 Archaeoglobales archaeon | reverse complement strand
TAAAGATATTCTTTTGCTCAATTACTTGTTTAAATCCTGTTAGAAACTGGAATTTGTTCTGTAAGCTGTTCATGCTTTATTATAATCGTTTGAGGTGGAAGTTGTGTTAAAGTGGACAGGTCCGTTCGACTTGTTCATCATAATTTCTCTACCACTCTCCGAGTCTTCTTAGCTTCTCCTTTACATTACTGCTAACCACTTTTTGCACACTCTGTTGGCGTAATTGTTCTTTTTCGCTCATTATTCTTATTTTTCAAATTTCATTAAAATTTCAAACTTTGTTTCTTCCAATTTTTTTAATGCATCACGAAAACCCATAACCCTTTCCCCCCATTTTTATCTAAATTTTTCGTTATATCCTTATACATCCTGCATTATCCTCCACCTTACATCACCCAAATTCTTCAACTTTCTATAAACTACCCCCAACCAAAATAATTGCCTAATAAAGCAGTTTGTCCCCTAATTATTTCTCTCTGTAGTTGTGTCTCTCTTTTACTAAAGCTTCAACACTTCCCAACACATTTACTACATTACCCCTCACTATCGTTACAGCAAAAAAATTTTAAACTCCCAATACAGAATATTTATGAGCGCCGGTGGTGTAGCCTGGCTAACACAGGGGCTTGCCGAGCCCCTGCCCCGGGTTCGAATCCCGGCCGGCGCATTTATATTGGTCTTTTGCGCAGTTGTAGTCTATTCTTCTAACTGTTGCATCCCCTATGTACTGTAAAAACATCTTTTCTATTTTCCACTCCCTTCTCCAAATCTGTATCATACATCTGCATCTGTTGGCTCTACCTCCTTCTCATCAGTAAACTTAATAATCGTATCATCATCTACCACCCAAATGGTGATTTTAAAGCGAACAATCTTTAATTTATAGCAAATTGTATTGTTCCAATGCTTTTCTCAAATCACTCCAACCTTTGTTTATTTCTCCCCTTATCCGCCAGTGAATCCCACTCAACAACAATCCATGTATAAATGCGAGGTCTGCTGCAAATACAAACAGATTTTTGGTGGTATTTAAAGTCGAATTTTTTTTGAGATGTACAAGTCTTAATAACTATTACTATTTTAAATTTTTTAATCCTATCTCAAAAAAGTGAGGAACTTACTATGTTCTTTTGACAACCCCTTATGATATTTTTCAAACTCTTTCTCCATTTCTTCAATCCGAATGAGAAAGATCGTTTGTTCCTGCATTGATGATAACTACACTTTAGAAGTTGAAAAGGGTTTCAATAATTTCTAGTTGGTGTTGTTAAGTTGAAGACGGAAAATGCTTGCACTATTCAAACTCCAAATAACGAAAATCAAAAAGCGAAATAATTAACTTAATATTGAATTGGTTGTTAATAGTCTTGCGGTGTTGATGGTGTTTTTGAATGGTAGCGTCAGCGATGTAACTTGCACAATACACATTCAAAAATACAATTTCAAAATGGTAATTCCACAAATTTAATTTATCATTTTAATTCACCAAATTCAACGAAAGTGTTATATAGTATAATTATTTAAAATTTCATTTGCACGGGAGGTGGTGGAAAGATGTTTAGAAAAGATGAGAAAGCCGTATCTCCAGTTATAGGAGTAATACTAATGGTAGCAATTACAGTGATTTTGGCAGCAGTCATAGCGAGCTTCGTTTTCGGAATGGGGAGCAGTGTGAAGAAACAATACACCGTTGCTGCTGCAGTTTCGCAAGCAGATAACCACACAATTGTTGTAACTTACCAAGGTGGGCCAGACCACGATTCTGTAGATTCCATAACCGTCAAGTTTTCTCCGAGTAATTTAACGAGCTTGAAATATGATTTGTATAATGAGAGTGGAAACAAGGTTAACACTGTGGCTCTATATGGAACCAATACAACAACGATAACTAGCCCAAGCGTAGGCGATACTATTACGTATAAAGTCAATACATCCCAATCTTCAGTTGGCTTCAATGCAGGAAAAGACCATGTTGTAGTTTCAGCGACATTCTCAGATGGGACCTCACAAGTAATCCTCGACACCTACGTCTAATTTTAGAATTTAAATCTTTTTTAATTTTATTCATGTATTTATTATGCACGTTGTAACAGCAAGATTGGAACCGAAGTTATTTTGCTGGATACTTACGTGTAGAAGTTGATAGCTCGGAATACAAGCTTCTGAAAGAGATTTTTTAACTATAAGCATTCACAACCCTACAAACTTATCCATGTTTTTTTTAATTATTGGAAGTCTTATATCTTTTGACATCCTGTTCAATTACGCTTATTACCCTACTATTTGGCGGTGTTATTTTTCTTTACAATAGAAAGTAAACCCAAGAGGTTAATTTTATAGAATATAGAACAAGAAAGGTTAAGGAAGGAGTCGTAAACGATCTTCATACTATAAACTTTTTTAAATCGTCTGGTGCATCAGCAAATTTTTTAAGACACTCAAACTCCATGAAGTGCAGGCTTTTTGCCAAAACGACCAGCACGTGTAAAGGCTCACCAAAATCCACTTTCAGCAATTCCCCAATTCTATCACATTTTACAAACGGATTGTTACTGCCAGCCCTCGCAATTCCTACTGCGTATTTGTCTTCAACATCTTCTATTTTAAGCAAGATCTCCAATGCCTCGTTTATGCTCATCGGTTTTGGATGTAAATCCAGATAAAGCAACGTGTGAGCATCTATACTCCGGTTTTTCTTTATTATATCCATCGGAGCCTTTGACACCTTACCTTTGTAAGGGTAGCTGATGGTTGCAGACCTGCCAAATCTGTAGTTGTGCAAGCCGGTAAGTCCACAAACTGCCGAAACTATGCTTGCGCCATGTATTATTGCTGTCTTCACACCCTTCTTTTCAGCTTCCAACCTTAAAGCCGAGTGGGTTGTGGCAATCATAGGATCGCCGGGAATTAAAATGACTATGTTTTTGTTTAATGCCTTGTCTATCAATCTAAAGCTCTCTTCCTCCAAATCCTTTCTCTCCAACACCCAAACTTTTCTACCAAAAAATTTTGAAATTTTATCAATATCAGTTCCCAACAATTTAGAGGTGTAAAACTCCACGTAAACTTCGTCAGCTCTCTTTACAGCCTCATACCCTTTAATCGATACATCTTTCTCATCCCACAAGCCTAACCCAACAAACGTGAGCATGAGGGAAGTATTTGCTTACTATTTAACCCTTATGCGATATCCCTCGAAGTATCAATCTGAACACCCTCACTGATGTAGAATCTAAATGTTTCTGCAATTGGCGGCATGTTCCTTATCTTTGGAATTGCCAACCTGCTCGTAACCCTATCGCCAACCTTCTCGGTCTCAATATCGAACACGACATCGCATATATCCAAAACCATGTACGTCAAATCCAAAGGCTGAACGTTTTTCGTCAGATATATATACACGAGGTTGTTCGTTTGTTTGGATAAAATGTAGAGCTTGTTGATCAACCATTCCTTTAAACCTCTGCTTATGTCGAGTTTTAGAAAAAAGGAGATGGAATCAAAGATTATGTTAAATTCTTTGCTTAATTCCGTATTTTCTTTGCTCCTCGCCTTTGTCAGCCTTGTGAAACCACTGAAATCCGAAGAAGTTTCTTCTTCCACAAAAACACCCTGCTGAATATTGTTGAGCTGATGATCAACAAAGTCAAATATCTCCTTATCCCTGTATCTATCCTCAACAACAAACTGCCCGTATTCGTTCAAGTAGTATTGTTTAAACACGTCAACAAAAACAACATCTGGTTCAAAACCCATTGAAAGCATGTTTTGTTTAATAAACTCAGCCGGCCTTGAGGTGTTAAAATAGTAGGTTTTTCTTATCGATGCAAACTGATAAAGAAAAGCCTCAGGCATGCTTATGGGGTCGGCATAAACACACACCAAACTACCCTTAGGTAATCCACCGTTCAGCCTTTTATCCAATACCATTATTCCTGTGGGGATGTTGTTTGTCAAAACTTGGGTTTCATATATCATTACAATTACAATTATGTTAGAGACCATATTAATTTTTCGCCACTCTAAACTTTTTAAGTAGAGTTGGGAAATTATAAACATGGAAATAATCGTTGAAGGAGACAAGGCTTGGACAAAAACGAACAAAAATTTGGAAAGGAGGGGTTTTGGTGTAAAAAAAGGAGACAAATTGATCTTAGATCCCGTTGAGGTTGTTTACTTTTTCATTAAAAACAACGCAGAAGTTAGAGATAGAAGGAGAAAATATGACATAAATGATGTTTTTGAGTGGGCTAAAGAAAAAAGGAGGGATTTTTTATGTCATTATTTCGTCTATGAAGATTTGAGGGGGAGAGGCTACAGAGTTAAGCTAAGTAACGATTTTTTGATTGGAAAATACGTTTTCTATCCCGTTTCAGAGAGGGTAAAAATAAAGATTCCCGAATTAAACAAGCTGTTGAGAAACTTTGGTGAAATTGTTCTAGCAATTGTTGATGAGGAAAGCGAAATAACGTATTACAAAGTCTATCAAATCGACTTTTTTGGAGAACAGGAGGAAAAACTGGAGAAGATAAGAGGTTACTTTGTTGAAGATAGGGTAGTCACTCAGAACATTGAGGTTTTTACCAAATTCTTTTATGGAAGCAAGAAGAACGAAATTGTCAGTCTATCTTTAATTGAAAGCTTGTATTTGGCTGAGAATGGCTGGTTGGAAGGAGTTGAGTTTAAGGACTTGTACAGGCTGATTAAAGACAATTTGAGGAAGTATGAAGTTTATAAGGATTTGAAGAGGAGAAAATTTGTTGTTAAAACGGGTTTTAAGTTTGGAAGCGATTTCAGGGTTTACGATAAGGTTGAAAGTATTGAGGATTTGCCCCATTCCAAGTATCTTGTTTCAGTTGTCGATGACAGGGAAATTAGCATGAGTGAGATAGTGAGGGCTGTGAGATTGGCACATAACGTTAGAAAAAAAATGGTTTTTGCATTTAATGATGGCATTGAGAAGTATTTGGTGATTGAGAGGGTTAAGGTTTAAGGCTTAGACAAATAGTTAAATATTCATCTAAGCATTTTAATCCATGAATTTGAGAGATGCTTTACAACAAGTTGATTTTATTGAAGTTGATAAGGAATTAAAATATGATGAGGTTTTAAAATTCATTAAGCAAAACAACTATGATAGAAAACCGCTGTTGTTGAACGTTGAGGGTAAGAAGGTTGCAAAGAACTTCATAGCGACGAGAGAGCTTTTATGCGATTATTTGGGAATTCAAAAGGAGAATTTAGCCAAACACCTTTCCAATTTTACGCGTTCATCAAAAATTGAAATATTAAAGTTTAAAGAGTTGGATTTGCAATCAAAGGAGGTCAATCTTTACGATTTACCAATTTTAAGGTATTACAAGGGAGATGGTGGTAGATACGTAACGGCTGGAGTTGTTATCGCAAAAAAACTTGAGTCTGATTATTCAAATCCCCAATCGTACAATGCGAGCATACACAGACTAATGTTGGTTGATAAAAACAAGTTTGCCGCAAGGCTCGTACCTCCAAGGCACACTTATTTGTTGTGGACGAAGGCTATTGAGGTGGGCAAAGACTTGCCAATAGCAATAGCAATTGGTACACATCCCCTCTTTCTCTTCGCAGCATCAACGAGGGTTCCTGAAGGCATGGAGTTTGATTATGCTGCTTGGTTGATGGGTGGTTTAAAGCTTTACGAAATTGATGAATTCCTTATCCCAGATGCTGAAATCGTGTTAATTGGCAGGATAACGGGTAAAAAGGTTAGAGAGGGGCCATTTGTTGATATAACTGGAACGTACGACAAGGTTAGGGAGGAGCCAATCGTAGAGATAGACAAAATTTATTGCAAACGAGAACCAATATACTACTCAATAACGCCTGGTGGTAGTGAGCATCAGGTTTTGATGGGTATCCCATTTGAACCCGTTATTTACAAAGCCGTCTCCAACGTGTGCAAGGTAAAAAATGTCGTGATGACGTCTGGCAGCAAGCACTACTTACATTGCATTGTACAAATAGAAAAGAAGACTGAGGGGGATGGAAAGAATGCAATCATTGCCGCATTGTCTGCCCATCCAAGCATGAAGGGTGTTGTGGTTGTTGATGAGGACATTGACATCTATAACTACGAAGATGTTGAATATGCTATTGCTACAAGATTTCAGGCTGATAGGGATTTTGTTATAATTAGGAATGCGAGGGGAAGTAGCTTAGACCCGTCATCAAATGCCACGACAACAAAGTGGGGAATGGATGCAACGAAGTATCTTGAAAGACTGAAAGATTTTGAGAGGATTGTGGAATGAATTACTCACATTAGAGCCAAATAAATATAATGAATTGGAGTGGTGGAGCATTAAGCCTAAGTTGTGTTTAATTCCTACCTAACTTAGATGTACTTCTTCACTTTCTTTCCTTTAGCTTCAAGTTTGTCGGCGCAGTTTTCGCATACTTTCTTCTTGAAAAGCAGATATTTTCTTGTCCAGTATGTACATTCTTTGCAGATAGTTTTACCACATATCTCACAAAAATAGCTATGCCCAAGAAATGATGGTGCACAAACAACTTTTCCACATGAATTGCAAAGAAGTCGTTTTCTTGAAAGCCTCTTTCCACATATCTCGCATACCCCAGCATTACTCTCTAAGACTTCTATTTCATGTTTATTACCACACATGGTAAGCTGATGTCGTCTAGACACTATTTCACAATTAACTGTCAAAATAGGCAGGTAAACTTGTATTAAGCTCTTGATAAATATGTTCGAAACGCGTGGTACGCAAGTCTTGGTATAACGAACTCTGTTTGCACCATAATACGAAACTGTTCGGGTATGAAGCTCCTGAATGTATTTTATTCCTATTTTCTTTGCTTCGAGATAACCAATCTTGAAGTTATATGGTGAGACATCATCCTTAGGTGGAAGCCATTCTTCGCTGAGAGACGACGGTACTACTAATTTTAAGAGATGCTTATCTATCAGCTTACCATCTATCCCACTAATTAAAATTTGTCCCTTATCGATATGGATGCTGTGTATAACGCCAACTCTTGTTGAAAAGTCTTCATGTAAACTATATCCTATATGACAAGCTGGGATAAATGTAATTTTTGTTATCTTTACTTTCGCCAGTTCATTAGGAGTTTTAGGATAGCTCAATGGATTTCCAACAATGTGTTTAATCGTCCTTCGGAACACAAGTTCACTTGAGGGTGGCAATACATGGTACACCTTTTTTGAGTAACTTGATTCTGGCTCTCTTAGCCATATCATACAGAATTCTTGAATCTATCAACTCAATAGGTGGATCTAGACTTCTAGCGTATTTGATAGCACTTTCAGAAAAACGGCCTGTCGTTACTATATAACCCTTCTTTGCTTGAGCTGTAATGACAGCTGAATGAAACTTTTGAACCACCGGTCGACCTATTGTGCTTTTGGGAGTATGCTTGCACTCAACTATTATTAATTTGTCATCAGGTGCCCGAATAACGATATCTTTTCCAGCATCTTTAGTCTTAAGAATTTCTTCAACTTTCCCCATCCCAAGTCGCTCAAAAAGATTAGCTACAAAACACTCAAATTCAAACCAGTTTATATCATCAAGTGAAATAACTTCCATAGTTAAGCTAACTTTAAAATAATATCTTAAAAACTTTTTTGACCCTCATCTTATTTGTAGCATTCGCAATTAAAAGCTTTAGCAGAAGCAGGTGTGATTCTTAAGTGTTAAACCAAGAATGTTTGGTAGAAACAACCAGTTCTGTTATTGATATCAATTTTTAAAACTAAAACAAATTTATTTACTCTTCAATCACCACATCAAAACCGAAAATTTTTGAAAGTCTACTCTCCAATAATGCCTTAATTTTATCGTACTCTTCATTTAATCTTTCAATTTTGTTATCTATGCTTTCAATTTCCTTCTTTATTGAATTAACATCGAACTTTGGTATCTTTGATCTTAATTTCTGCAACTCCAATTTTTTGTCAGCCAACGCTTTTTTTAGTGCATTAACTTCCCCCATCTCTTTACTCAACCTCCCATCTCCAATCTCTTTGAGGGCTAAAAGAATGTTATCAGTCTGTCTGCTTTTCACCCTTATCCTGCCCTTTGCCATTTCAACCATAACCTTTTTTGAAATGGATTGTAATCCATCAAAATCATTAAAGTCTATTTTTGATCCTACGTCGTGGGCAAAGGATTTTATTGGTTTTCTAACGGTGGCTATCAACTTCTTAACGTAATCTTCTTTCCTTGTTATTTCTAATTCTAAATCCTTTATTTCTTCCTCTACCTTTTGCACCTTCGACTCAATCTTACTCGTTTCTTTCACAACATTTCCGTAATCGTTTAACTTCTCCATTAATTTTCTCTTATCTTCCTCTAATTTCCTCTTATTTTTGTGAATATCCCTTAATCGATTTACGTTTTCCATTGCGATGTTTAATTCATTAAAGGCGATGCTATTCGTCTTACCTTCAATGGTAGATACGACATCAGCAATCTCACCGAGTATCTCATTAATCCTGCTGATTTCTTCTGGATTTACACCAAACAACAGTTTAAAATGCTTTAGCTTAAACAGGGCAACTTTTTCCATGTTTTTTCTGATTTTTTCATAATCCAATTCTTTACTCCACAATTCGAGCATACTCGACTTGAAATTCTTTGCAATGCCAGCCAACCTTGGGTGAAGGGATGAGGGATCAAATTTTTTCAGTTCTTGGACCAATTCGTTGACCAATGAGCCTAATTTTTCTGAATAATCGCCTATAATATCTTCTACTAACTTTTTATTGCCCTCAATTTCCTCAATTATCTTTTGTTCCACCTCATCTAAGCTCAACTTTTTGATTTCTCTCTGTTTTCTCCTCCTAAAAAATCCAAATCGCATTCAAGTTGTGTCAGCAGCATGTTAAAAATATTTTGTTGTCTGAAAGACTAAATTGCAAGGTTCAAAACAAATACCTTACCAACATCTTACCCAACCTCGTTGCCCTGTAATACTTATGCTGTGTCCTTGTCTCCTTTTTCGGTTTAGCTTTTCTGTGTTTCTTCTTCAAAACCTTCGGCTTTGATTCCTCTATTAACCCAAACTCGATTAATGTCGATAACAAATTCTTTGTCTGTTCAATGCTCATTGAAAACGATTTGGCTATGTATGCGGCATGTTCATATTCAGCTTTTAAAATGAACACAAACACATCAAATGCCCTCTCAAATCCTGTTATGTCCTCAAAATATCATTTATGTTGTTTTTTATGGCTCTAAGCAATTTTTCGCCATCATTCGTCAATCTGTAGTATTTGTGATGCTTTCTTACTTCATAACTCAATTTAAACCTTGCTTCCGTTCTTTTTATTGCTGAACCATGAGTTCTCTCGATAATTCTCTTTCTCTCCATCTCGCTTAGGGTATTTTCTATAACACCTACAGAAACTCCAATCATCTTGGATATCGACTTTGCATAATCTATTCCTGCCCTTTTTAAATGGGTGAGGACGTAAAGATGTAAAGGAATAAGTTTACATGAGCCTTCCATTCTTTATCATTCTTCTTACGACAGGATTTTTTGCAGCAATGCAATTTAATGCAGACTCAAAGCTCTCATCAAACGGTATCGTTTCGCAAAGAAAAATTCCAGTTCTACCAACTTCCCTCCTTCTAAGCAAAACTCTCATTCTCTCATTCACAATTTCTATCCCAACATTAAGGATTTTAGCCACAGCACTCGGCTGTATTTCGTTAATAGGTATTTCCCTATGCCCATTTTCCGTAGGAATTATCAAAATCAGTCTTTTGTCAACACCTGCAACCCTCTCATTGTTGATTAGCAAATCGTAATCCAAAGCCCCACCAAATCGGTAGAAGTCTAACTCCCTCTCCCTCATTTTTACGAGTGGAAAGCTAACTGTTGTATTGTCTTCCAACAAAAATTCACCTTTTATGGCGTAATTTGGTGTTGCTTGGACTATTCTTTTCTCTATTATCTGAAATCCGTCCAAAGCAAGCTCTATTCTGTACGAAGGGACTTTGTATGGCACAAAGATGTCAACATCGCTGTTTTTTGTCACATCGCCCCTCGCAACACTGCCGTAAACCAGTGATCTCAAATCAAAGCTTTTTAAGCTACCCATCACCTTTTTTGCCCGCTCTCTTTTGTCTTTCAAATTCTCCCAGTGTTCTTCGTTGTATATAACTTCCCTTCTCGTTCCAAAGGTGGCAGTTTTCCGACTCATTCTCCCATTACTTCGTCTATCCAGTCCAAAAACTTCCTGAATCCCTCCTCTATTGGTATTGCACAAATACAAGGTGTTGTGTAGCTATGTAAGGATAAAACCTCATCTTTCAACTCTTTAAACCTATCAGCTTTGGTTTTAACGATCATAGCCACTTCATCACTCTCGTCAATCTTTCCTTCCCACCAGAAAAGAGAAGTTATGGGGAAGATGTTAACACAAGCGGCAAGTTTTTTCTCCAACAAGCTTTTTGCAATTTTTTTAGCCTCATCGATGTTTGAAGCGGTGATATACACGAATATATACATGATTATGAATTTGCCCAACTACTTAAAACACTTTTTATTTTCTTTTTTGGATGATCTATTTGATGTCTGTAAGTTCTGTTAGCCTATTGTTGGTGGGCTGAAGAATGTTGAGTTTGAAGTTTATAGTAGTTCGATTTGCTCACCCTCTGCTTATCAAATGGTCTTATGCAATTTCTTAATGCGGCTAATCAGACTTTCCTCTAACACCCACTTCAGCTAACATACAGCTTCACCCACTTTCACTAAGTTTAGATCTGCAAAACCTTAGTTAAACGCCAAGCTCTATTTAAATGAAATAGAAAGAATTTAAAATAAAAATTAAGGAGGTGTAAACATGGAAAAAGGTCTAGCTGATGGAAAATGCCAAAGATGTGGAAGCACTGTAATTACAAAGGAAGAGGGGTAATTCTTGGGGCAAGTGGTATATGGTCGTTGAAAAGCCATGAAGTTGTAATGTTTGTCTGTGGAAAATGTGGCTTCATGGAGCTTTATCACAAGGGTAAGAGCATGTGGAAGGTGTAAATCGGATGTTAATAAATGTATAACTTGACACTTGATACTTTGTGGTCTTCAATCTTTCCCCCTAATAAGTGATGTATGGCTTGTTTCGGCTACACCAAATTTGCCGCAGCACACGATTGATTAAAAATTTAAAGCTTTTTTATTGTTTTTTTAGTTATTAAAATAAGTTAAATCCAAACGGTATCATTCTCCACCCAATTGTACTTAAAAACAACGAGCATGAATGGATTTTCACTGTCATTCTCAACCCAATGGATGTCCTTAGGCTTGCAAAGAAAGATGTCTTTTGGTTTAGCCAACCACTCTTTATCTCCAATTCCAAGTTTTGCCTCACCGTCTAAAATTACAAAAACCTCTGTCTGCTGTTTGTGGTAATGCTTTCCAACCTTACTCTTTGGTTTAATCTCAACCAATTGAACGAACGAATCGTTTGAAATATCAAAAACCTTAGCAACCCTGTAGTTTCCTCTGTCTTCCCACTTTAAACCCTCAAATTTCATATTACTATTTTATAGTTTACTAACTTTTTACTTGTCTTGTCTTAATCCAGTCTTGCCTCAATTCACAGATTTAACAACTTATCTCTTTTTTTTCTTTATAACCACAACATCCCCCAGCGTTGGTGTTAAATTGATTTTCTTGAGATTCACCTTAACCTCAGGAGCCTTCTCCCTCAACTTGATGTTAAACAGCCTTTCAATTTTCTCTATCACTTCAGGCTCTGGTGTAATTTCGGCATTCTCAATTTTTCTGATTAACGAGGCTTTTTCCTGTATCTTCTTAGCCAAGACGTCCTGACTCCATCCTCTCTTTTCCCTCTCCCTTTTGATTATTAAGTTGTAATTTTCAAGCAATTCTTCGCTAAACTCGATGTTTGTAGATTGTTTTTTCCTCTTGATCAGAACCTTGCTCACACCTGGCTGCGAAATTTTAGAAATCGGTTTTTCAACGCCATAACTCTTGCAAGCGTAGCAGACTGTCACTTCACTCCCCTCAACGATCACTTTGAAGCCCTTACCCTTTATCGGCTTACCACAAATTTCGCAATCCATAGCCAACCTCCAATAAATTCTTATAGTTGAAGTAATATATAGTTATTTGGAGGTTCCGAATGGTGGACGATGTTAAGGCTAAGGACGAAGTAGAATTGTCTGAATACTTAATGGAAAGATTGAGGAAGTTGGAAGAAGAATATTACAAACTTAAAGAACTTTATCGAAGACTTGAAGATGAAAAAAGATTCGTAGAATCTGAAAGAATAAGGTATGAAAGAGAAGTAAGAAGATTGAGGAGTGAAATTGAAAGATTACGCTCACCCCCGTTAATCGTTGGTTACGTTTCAGACGTATTGGAAGATGGAAAAGTGGTTGTTAAGAGCTCTACAGGACCAAAATTTGTTGTTAATACGTCCCAATACCTAAATAAAAATGAGTTGCAACCTGGAGCAAGAGTTGCGTTAAATCAGCAAACTCTCGCAATAATAAATGTTCTGCCCACACCAAAGGACCCGATGGTGTACGGGTTTGAAGTAGATGAGAAGCCAGAAGTCAGTTATTCGGATATTGGAGGGTTAGACAAACAAATTGATGAGGTTAGGGAGGCTGTTGAACTGCCATTACTAAAACCGCATTTGTTTGCTGAGATAGGCATTGAGCCGCCAAAGGGTGTTTTGCTGTTTGGTCCCCCAGGCACAGGAAAAACTTTGTTGGCTAGGGCTGTGGCTCACCACACCCACGCAACCTTTATCAGAGTCGTTGGCAGTGAATTCGTGCAGAAATACATCGGTGAGGGGGCGAGGTTAGTCAGAGAGGTTTTCCAGCTTGCAAAGGAGAAGGCTCCGGCAATAATATTCATTGATGAATTGGATGCAATCGCTGCCAAAAGAACTGGGAGTGATACGAGTGGTGATAGGGAAGTTCAAAGAACTTTAATGCAGTTATTGGCTGAGATGGATGGATTTGACCCTAGAGGTGAAGTAAAGATAATGGGCGCTACAAACAGAATTGACATACTCGATCCAGCAATTCTAAGGCCGGGGAGGTTTGACAGGATAATAGAGGTTCCACTACCAACATTTGAGGGCAGAGTGCAGATATTCAAGATTCACAGCAGAAAGATGAAGTTAGCAGACGACGTTGATTTTAACGAATTGGCAAGCATGACAGAGAATGCAAGTGGAGCAGACATAAAGGCTATAGTTACTGAAGCTGGCATGTTTGCCATCAGAGATGAAAGGAGTAGAGTGACTAAGAACGATTTCATGAAGGCGATTGAAAAAGTGATGCGGAAAGACACAAGATATTCAGCAGACATCAAGGGTGTGATGTTCGTATAGCCATCGGAACCTCCACCTTAGTTATTCTCTTTTGAACTTCTGTCTTTTGGACAATTCATTTAATTACCTTAATGATGGGTGAATTTCAAAAAAGATTAAAATGATTAAAACAACTAAAACCATGCCCAGAAAGAATCCTGAAGTTGCGTGGCTAAAAAGCTGTAATCCGACCATAGACGATACGGCATTTGTTGACCCAAAGGCTGAAGTAATAGGAGACGTTAGAATTGGAAAATTCGTTTACATAGCACCTTTCGCCATTTTAAGAGCTGACGAGGGGAGCCCAATTGTGATTGGGGGTAGAACAAATGTTCAGGATGGCGTGATAATACACGCACTAAAGAACTCTCAAGTTAGGATTGGAAAGGAAGTATCGCTGGCTCACGGTTGCATCGTGCATGGAGGGGCGGAGATTAAAGATAACAGCTTCATTGGATTTAGGGCAATAATACTGAGGGCAAAAATTGGTAAAGATTGTTTTATAGGGCACGGTGCAATTGTGATAGATGCGGAAATTCCCGATGGGAAATTCGTGCCGCACGGACATGTTGTAGAGAAAGACGATACCTTTGAGGACGTAACTGAGCAACAAAAAGAGTTTGCAAAAGAAGTTGTAGAGGTAAATGTGGAGTTTGCAAAGGCCTACAAAAAATTAGATTAAGCCAGCCCTTTGCAACAACAACAAATCTTCAGTTCCTATTTTTTCTCCCCTCTTGAACATTTCGTAGATTTGCCTTGCTTTTCTTCTAAGTTCTTCTCTCTCCCTCTCTTCCTTGCTCTTTGCCTGCCTCGCCTTCAACGCTTTTATAACCTTGTCCAAATCCTTAATGTCCTTTCTCGTCTTCACGATCTCAGCATGGGCTTTATCAGCATTTTTCTTGCTCTCCAAAAACTTCTCATGCATCTCATCAGCTTGCTTCCTTTTCTCATCCACTTCATTAAACACCTTAGCCATCTCTGCATGATATTCATCAGCCTTCTCAACCAACTCGAGCATCTGTTGATGCAATTCTTTGGCTCTCTCCTTCAACTCCCTTATCTTTCCAATAAGCCTTCTGAAATCCTCATGCTTCTCTAACTGTTCTTTTCTCTCCTCTAACTCCCTTCTCAACTTCGCAATTCTCTCAACTAAAGCCCTCTCCTTCTCTATCGTCAAAACCGCTGTTTGTTGCTTGAATTCAAGCTTTCTTATTTCCTTCTCTATCTCTCCCAACGGTCTTCCTCCCCTGTCTATCGACTTTCTAAGCTTGTCCAACTCTTTATACAGCTTGTCTATCTGTCTGTGTATCTCATTCCTCCTTACCTTTACCTCTTTAGCTTTACTGTTGAATTCGTCCCTCTTTGCCTTAAACTCCTTAGCTTTCGAAAGTAGCTCCTTCACCTCTTTGTTCAATTCATCTCTTTTGTCTGCATACTCCCTAGCAGCTCTATTCAACGAATTCCTTTTCTCGATAAGGTCTTGCAGTTCTTTTTCCAATTGTTCTTTTCTTTCCACCAGCTTCTCCAACATCATGTTCTCACAACAGAGGGTTTTTGGTATCGGCGATGTTTTCGCATTATCTGCACAATTTAAATTTTTTTCTAGTGAAGCCCGTTACAAACTAATTTAAATACTTTTCTGTCGCTATTTTCTCTTTCGTTTTCATTCAACGGACATGTCCACATTACATAAAACTATAGATACTTAAAATTAAGCACTATTATGCTAAAAGTAAAGGAAATTGTAAAGAAGTTGAAAATCTTCGAGAGAAACAAAGTACCTCTGGAAATAAAAG
>QMZC01000057.1 GCA_003662995.1 Archaeoglobales archaeon | reverse complement strand
GATAGAACAAAAAGGTTTTGGAATAGATTTCCTTTCAATAGTTCTTTTGAATCTGTTCAAAGTTGGTTAGAGAGTTTTATGATGTTCTACAATTACTGGAGGTGCTAATCTTGACAGTCCCAAGTAAGAAGTGTTAAATACAATTTTAAAATCAAGGTTTCATGAAATATGCAATCATATTAATTTTGTTATGTACATGCATCGGTATATGCATCGTGGGATGCATTCAAAATAAAACTGATCAAACTCCTCCCACAACCCAAACACCCACAACCCAAACAACTCCAAGTGAGATCCACAATAAAATGTACTTCTTTTACAAAGATGGCTGTCCTGCATGCGAAAAGGTAAAGCCTACAGTGAGTAGTTTGGCAGAAAAAATCAATATAATTTTTTGCAACGTTAAGGAAATGAATTCCGAATGCTTAAACGTGTCGAAAAGCATAAAGCTCTATGCAGTGCCTACAATGGCGATTAAACAGGATGGAAGTTTTTTTGAAGTTTATGTGGGGGCAGACAGGATATCGGAGCTTTTGAAGAGTTACGAGTGACGGGTTGTGGGGTGATAGCATGAACAATTTAAAGTTTTTGAAACTTATAAAGATAATTCTAATTTCGTTTGGTGTCATAGATTCATTTTACCTACTCCTTGAAACCTATTTTACCCAAACAAGCTTTTGCCCTTTAAACGGCTGTACGAACAATTTGGTTTATGGTAACATAAACATCCCCGCTTTACTAGGTTTAATCTGGTTCTCAGCCTATCCATTCTTGAGCGGTAAATTTCTCAGTTTTTGGCAGATAGCTGCATTAGTAGGCGTTATCTTTCTGGCTTTTTACGCTGTGGTGACTTCTTACTACTGTCCATTCTGTTTCTCAGCTTATGCGGCAGGAATTGGCTTAATAATTGTTGACAGAAGACTAAAAATTAAAAATACTTATCAAAAGCAAAAAAACCAAATAAATTAAAAATGATTACTCGCAAACGTCAACCCAAATAGCCTCATTCGGACAGACTTCTACACATGAGCAGCATTCCTCACAATCATCAATGTTTACGGGCACAGATTTTCCCTCATCGTTGAATTCGTACACCTCTGCTGGGCACACAGAAATGCACTCACCACATCCGTCACACTTGTCATGATCTACCTTAATCTCGACCATTTTAACCACCTCCATCATCAGCGGAGCTTATAAATATTTAACTTTTTTGATTCTTTCCTTTTCGCTAAGAAGCTTTACCAACCAATTTTTTGAGGCATTACCTAAAAAAGAGCTGAGATATTATAAATTAACCTTAACACAATTTTTTATAAACTCATTACCAAACTTTACATCGGTTATGACGTTTTTTGCAGCACTCAAAACCTCTTCAATGTCTGGTCTTAGTTTACTGAAATGTGTTACAACCTTTTTTGAATACTTCGATTTGCACTTTCCATCTTTCAGTAGCAAGTAGCTTTTATACCCTGTGACGAGATGGTAAAACGCATTAAACAACAAACAACATTCATATGCTTTTCTGTAACCAAATTGATCCAGATAATCGACACATGTTTTTCCAATTTTCACAGCTCTTTTGCATTTAATCGTGCATGGGTAGAAATTTAGTGAAAAAAGCGAGTAGAATAAGTCAAAAGACAGACCGTTAAAAATTTCTGGTAAAGTCTTGAGGATTTCCAGATCCAACAATTCCATTACAACCTTTTTTTCTGGTGTGATACTGCCAAACAAAACAGCCTTTCTCTTCAATTTCAAAAACTCGTTGATGCAACACTTCGGATAGCCAAGCAACTCTCCCTCTCTTTTTATGATTTTCATTCTATTCTTTAACTTATCTTGTTTTTCCAAAATCATCATTTCCAATTTCCTAATTCTTCTAAGTTTTTTTCTTATCTGCCTTTCCTTAGATGAATCATAAACATAGTATTGCACCGTTGGAAACACAAGAATCTCTTTTGAGCTTAAAATTCTGTCTATAAGGGTGCAAAAAGGTAAAACTTCCATGTCCAACTCATTGAGTTTTTTTCTAAGATTATTGGTCTTCAATTCCTCTCCAACATTAAACTCAATTTCATTAATTTTATGTATGAGCTTCTCAACATCAACCAAACCGTTCATGTAAGAAGAGACCAAGTTTGCCAAATTGTTGAGCTTGTCAACATCAACTAAAAAGACTTGTTGGGGTAAAACGCAGTTTGTTACCCTTGCCTCAATCCTTGCGACTTCAAAAAACAGTGTTGGATTTAGAGAAAAGAGTTCATTCAATAAAACCATCAAAATAAAAAGAAAAAAATAAAATTATTCAGATCTAAGTTTTTCCATTTCCTCAACTTTTTCCTTGCTCGCCACAAGTACTGTTGAGCCAGTTGACCAGTAAGCAGCTTTACCCTCCTCAATTAGTTCCTGTACTATTTTCACAACATCCTTTTTCTTCATTTTCAGTATTTTAGCCAATTCTGGGTACTTCCAAGGTTTTTTGTGGAGCTGTTCCAACACTTTTTGTTTCGTCTCCTCATCAAACTCTGACATGATACCACCACTTGTAGTCTATTGCGAGTTATTTAAGCTTCACCATCTGAACTGTGCAGTGGTTCTGTAGGATGAGTAGAAGTATGGGGTTGGTGGGTAGTCATCAATGAGATGCCAGCTAAATTCTAAACCTGTCTCCTCGAAGAACCTCTCCCAGCCAATTCTCTCAATCCAGTCAATCATTCTTTCATGCTTGTTTGCATTCTTTGCCCAAGTTTCAAATATTGTTTTTATGTACTTAACCAATGTGGGCCATCTTGGCGGTTCATTCGCAACCCACGGAACAACAACCTTCGAGAATTCAGGTGGCCTTCTTGCATCCGAAACCTTACCACCAACGACAATTGCAGCTCCATCGTTTTCTGGATCAAATAGAGGCATGCCTGGGCAGATTGTGTAGCAGTTACCGCAGTACATACACTTGTCTGGATCTATCTTTACGGTCTTGTTCTTCATATCTGGCTTTAAAGCTCCAGTTGGGCATCCTGCAACAGTTGATGGAATCTCACAAACCCTTCTAACTGCATCATCATCAATGAGCGGTGGATTTCTGTGGATACCGACAATAGCCAAGTCTGATGCGTGCACAGCACCACACATGTTTGTACAGCATGCAAGGCTGATTCTGCAAATTGCTGGCAACTTGTGATCTACAAAGTAGTCGTACAGTTCGTCCATCACAGCCTTAACGATACCTGAGGCATCAATAGCTGGTGTGTGGCAATGTATCCACCCTTGGGTGTGAATGATGTTTGACAAACCGTATTCACCCTTTGGAGTATCCCATGTTCCGCCGCACGGGAAGCCAACTCTCTCCTGAACTTCCTTAATTATCTCATCAATCTTGCTTTCATCCGTCGTGAACAGTTCAACGTTGTTTCTGCTAGTCCACCTTATGTATCCGTCTGAGTACTTGTCTGCAATATCACAAAGCTCCCTGACTGTGTAAATGCTGATAAGCCTTGGAGTACCAAACCTTAGAACGTATATGACATCACCACTCTCTGCAACCCTCTTTATTACTCCAGGTTTTACAACTTCATGATACGCCCACTTGCCATAGTTTTTCTCTATTACAGGATGGAACATTGGGCGTGGAGGCCCAAAATCTGTTTTTCTTTCAGTTGCCATTATCTCAACCCCCTCTTTTCAAGCTCTTCCATATACTTCGACGGTCTCAACTCCTCCTTGTCGAAGAACATGAACGGGTTCTCTCTTGGCTTTTTGACCATTCTGACATCAGCCTCTAACTCTACAACTTTAAGGAACTCTCTCATGCCCATTCTCCATATAAGCTCTGCAACTCTCTCTCTGTACTTGCCGTTCTCGTCCCACCACTCCCAGACTTTCTCAGCCAAGTCTGTTAGTGTGTCATACAATTCATCAGCAGGAACGAAGGGAATGATAACCCATGAGGCAACAGCACCATCAAGCATCGGAGCTTTTGCACCAATGAGGATCGTTGCACCTCTCTCATCTCCCGGCTTTAAAGCCTTTGGCATCTTGTTTATGCAGTGCATACATCTTACGCAATTCTTGTTATCAATTGTTAGCTCATTACCGTCCCAGCTAATTGCGCCAGTTGGGCAGTGTTTAACGACTTCATTCTCTATATCCATCCATTTGGCATACTCCTTGACGGCATCCTGATCAATTTTAATTTCATCTCTCCACGTACCAACAATTGAGCAGTCAGCTCTTAACTTTGAGGCAACACAGTCGTTGGGGCAGCCTGAGAACTTGAATTTAAACTTATAAGGCCACATCGGTCTGTGCAGTTCATCCTGATACTCGTGAGTTATTCTGTAACACATCTCAAGCGTGTCATAGCAAGCCCACTCGCACAAAGCCGGACCCATGCATGCTGAAGGAGTCCTCAAAGCTGAACCCGAGCCACCAAGATCAAATGGAATTTCTAAATGGGCTAAATCATCAAAGCAGGGTTGCAAGTATTCTGTTCTCGTTCCAAGGAATATTATATCTCCTGTAGAGCCATGGAAGTTCGTCAAACCACTCCCCCATTTCTCCCAGACATCGCAGACACCTCTTAAAGCCTTTGTTGAGTAGAACCATCCTGCTGGCATGTTAATACGCATTGTGTGGAAGTGGTGAACCTCTGGAATTTCCTCGCCAAGATCAGAATATCTGCCAATAACTCCACCACCGTAACCAAACACTGATACGATTCCACCATGCTTCCAGTGTGTTACTTTATCTTCATAAGATCTCTCAAGTTGTTTTAAGACTCCCATAGCAGTTTCAGGCAACTTTACGTCTTTACCCTCAGCTTTTGCTTTCTCCATCATCTCTGCAGTCTTTTTAATCTCTTTAACAAAACTTGGCCATGGACCCTTCTCTAATTCATCAACCATAGGTGTTTCTGACATTACTTCACCTCCTTTATACGAGCAACCCTTTTGCTGAAAATATATAAGATTTTCGAAATTTTAAGGGCTGTTTATCTTATTTATCCCGATTTTTGATTTTTAATCAATAGGTTTTTTAGGTTTGACAATCGATTAACATTTTATTTTTTATTAAAAGTGTTTGTAAGTTAAAAAATAAATGGAAAATTTTTTTACTACTAGCCGAAACTCAAAACGTGGTTAAGGTTTACATAGTGGGTGCTGGACCGGGAGATGCTGAATTATTGACAATAAAGGCTTTAAAGGCGATAGAAAAGGCAGATGTTGTGCTTTACGATAGGTTGATAGGAGAAGATGTCATTTCTATGATTAAAAATATGGGTAAGGAATTGGTTTATGTTGGCAAAGAAAATTATGAGAAGGGTGATGAAAGGCAGGAAGAAATTAACAGGTTGATTAAAAGATACGTTGATGATGGTAAGGTTGTTGTAAGGCTTAAAGGCGGTGATCCATTCGTTTTTGGGAGAGGTGGTATGGAGGCTGAGTTTTTGTCGAAACATAACATTCCTTTCGAGGTTATTCCTGGATTGAGCAGCGTTAATGCTGTTCCAACCTCTGCTGGCATTCCGTTGACACATCCAAATCTTTCGTCTTCGATACTGGTTGTTACGGGAAAAGAAGATGTAAAGAATTTTTGTAGTAATTTTAATGGAACGATAGTCATTCTGATGGGTAAGGATGCGTTAAAAAACATCTGTAAGAGCTTGATGGAGATTGGTAAAAAGTCCACAACTCCGGTTGCAATAATTGAGGATGGTACTTTAAAGAGTCAGAGAGTCATCGTTGGTGAGCTATGTAACATTGCAGAGACCATTGAAAGGGAGGGGGTAAAGGGGACGGTTTTGATTGTTGTGGGTGAGGTTGTAAGGCTTTTTGATGTGATAGGTAGAAAGAGATGATAACAGATAACTTTTATTAAGTCTGAAAAAGTAGTTTGCCCGATGAAAATTAGGACACCTTCGAGAATACACATTACTCTCATTGACTTAAATGGCAGTATTGGAAGGATTGATGGCGGAGTTGGAGTGGCGTTGAATGAACCGTATGTTGAGGTGGAGTTTAAAGAATCGGATACAATAGAGGTTGAAGGAAAGGCGATGAATTTGGATAGATTTAAGCAGGTGGCAAAGAAATTTGGTTATGTGTTTAACAGGGGAATCAAAATCGATGTGCTATCTGACTACCATGACCACGTTGGGTTGGGAAGCGGTACACAAATAACATTGGCTATTGGTATGGCTTTCAACAAACTCTACAATCTAAACTTGAGTGTTGAAGAAGTTGCAAAGATTGGTGGAAGGGGAGGTACTTCAGGAATTGGTGTCAATGCCTTCAAAGTTGGTGGTTTCATCGTTGATGGAGGACATTCAAAGAAAATTAAAGCTAATTTCCTACCATCATCAGCCAGCAAAGCAAAACCCGCTCCAATCATAGCAAGACATGACTTTCCAGAATGGAAGATAGTTTTGGGTATTCCCGAATTAAAGGGCTTTTATGGAAAGAGGGAAGTTAGCCTATTCCAAGCTCATTGTCCCATACCGTTAAACGAAGTTCGGGAACTTTGCCATTTAATTTTGATGAAGATGCTCCCATCGGTTGTTGAAGGGGATTTGGATGAGTTTGGTGACGCTTTGAGAAAGATTCAACGTTTGGGATTCAAGAAGGTGGAAGTAAATCAGTACAACGATTTGATTTGGAGGTTGTTGGATGAGTTTGACAATGCAATTGGTATGAGTTCTACTGGTCCAGCGGTGTTTGCCGTGGTAGATTCGAATGCAAAGGTTGTTGAAAGGGAGATAGAAAACTACTTTGAAGATTACGGTTTTAGCTGTACCACCCTTATCACAGAAGCTAGAAACAGAGGTGCTGAAATTGTGTAGCAATTATAAAACGTGGTTTGGTAAGATTGAGAATGGGGAAGTTAAGGTAAGTAATGACTTTTTAAAATCCTTCAAGGATGCGTGGAACGAATTAAATGTTTTGCCACTTCCATTTTCTGTTGCAGAAATAGGAAAGGAAGTTTTTGGTTCAGAGGAGGAGTATTACAAAGTTTTGAGGAGGGTGGCAATTCAAATAGCTGAGGAGAAGGTAAATTTTGAGATAAGGAGGGAAGATAGGTATGCTGTGATGCTCGTTAAGGCATTGGATGAGCTCATTAACACTATGAACTTACTTGAGGAGAAGTGTGACAACATTGAAGAAATTAAAGAGAGCGACATAACTGCTGAGTTGAGGGATAAAATTAGGGAGTTAAAGGAATTGAGGTTAAAAATTGAAAAGGAGATTGAAGAAGTGCTAACAAAGATTGCTCCAAACCTATGTGAGGTTTTAAATCCTATTGTGGCGGCTAGATTGCTTGAAAAAGTTGGAGGTCTGGAAAGGCTTGCTTATTTGCCAGCAAGTAAAATTCAAATAATAGGAGCTGAAAAAAGTCTGTACAAAGCATTTTCAAGGATGAGAAAGGGTAAAAAAGCTAAGACACCCAAGCATGGTGTAATATTTCAGCATCCGTTCATTAAAACGCTACCAAAAAGCAAAAGAGGTAAGATGGCAAGGTTTATGTCTGCAAAGATTGCAATTGCTGCAAGAATCGATTTCTTTAAGGGAGAACTTAATGAGGAGGTCGCTGAGAGCGTTAGAAAGAGGTATGAGGAATTAAGGAGGTAATTATGGCGATGAAGATTAGAAAACTTGTACACAACGTTTACCTGATTGAAAAAGATGGAAAAGAAATCATAGCTACCAAGAGCGGTTATGGGAGTCATTACGGCGAAAAAGTGTTTGATGGATACAGAGAGTGGATACCATATAGGAGTAAGCTGGCTGCAATATTTTTAAAAGGTTATAGTATTAAATTTAAACCTAACTGGAAAATCCTTTATTTGGGAGCAGCAAGCGGTACAACAGCAAGTCATTTAGCTGATATTGTTGAGGATGGAATAATCTATGCTATAGAGTATTCAGCAAAGCCTTTTGCAAAGTTTTTGGGGTTGGCCAAGGAAAGAAAGAACATTATTCCGATACTCGAAGATGCATCAAAACCTTGGAGATACAGTGGTATCGTTGAGAAGGTGGACTTTATTTACCAAGACATAGCTCAAAAAAACCAGATTGAAATTTTTAAGTTAAACTCCAAAATTTTTCTAAAAAAAGGTGGAGAAGGGATGATAATGGTTAAAGCTAGAAGCATAGATTCAACTGTTGAATCTGAAAGGGTTTTTAGCAGGGTTATTGAGGATTTATCAAAGAATTTTGAGATTTTAAAGCATGGTTCCTTGGAACCCTTTCATAAGGATCACATTTTTGTTCATGTTAGATCGTAGATCACAACAAACAAAAGGATTATATTTCTTTGCAATATTATATCAACAAGGGGTCGTGGCGTAGCCAGGAAGCGCGGCGGGCTCCAGCGGCGTGATGAATGATGGGTCTGCTGAATTGTGATGACCCGTTGGAGCACTGACCCGAAGAGACCCGCCAGTCGTGGGTTCAAATCCCACCGGCCCCATCCCCAAATGGGTTAAGTCCCTCTCTATCCTTTTTTGTAGTAAAATATTCAAATATTCAAGTGTATATCTGGATATATGCCCAAGAAGATAAAGCTTAGAAGGGTTGCATCTTCGTTAGTTGTTACAATACCCAAGACATTGCTGAAGCCCTTGAACTGGAGTGAAGGGGATACCGTTGAAATTGTTGTTACTGCTCCTAGAACATTACAACTTTCAAAAGCCTGAAGAAGTAATAATTCATAATTTTTGGGATTTGGCGGTATTAGTTCTTTCCGTTTCTCCCTTTACCTTCACCCTTACCTTTTCCTTTACCTCCACCTCTTCCCGCTCCTTTGCCTTTACGACCTTCTTTATTTTTGTTTCTTCTACCTCCTCCTTTACCTCTTCCTTTTCCAGAACCATCTTCTCTACTGTTCATAAAAGTTAGCTATTGAGGGGTGTATAAAGGTATTGTAACCACTAATATTACAATCTGTAATCAATTTTTTGATTTTTGGATATGGAAAACTGTCAGCTTCTTCTAAGTTCCCTCTCAGATGAATTTTACAAAAAATGGGAATAAAAAAGGGATTATCTCCTGACTCCCCACGCACCAAAAGAGATTTTACGGTTACACCCTTCAACCCTATTTCCGAAAGGTATCTCCTTGGAGTGTTTCTTTATCTTGGTTAAGTTCAATCTCCGTCTCCCCATTAGCCCCATCAATAGCAATTTTCAGGATGTTCTCTTTAGACTTTACTTGAACACTCCTAACATTCAACCTAAAATCCCCCTCAAATCCACAATCCAACAAAACTCTAACCTTTGCCTTTCCTGTGATAGCTCTCCTAACTTCTCTCCAGTAATTGCTGAAGGGCGTCAATGGTGCTTTTGTTTACTGTCATAGCTATCCCGTCTTCGACTTTTCTTACCTCAAACATATTTCCACCTCTAAAACTAAGTAATACTTCTGTTATATATATTTTACTTAAAAAATAATATATAAAATTAAAATGTTAGAATTGAAAATTAAGAGTTAAAAAGTGGGAATTGACCCCTCTTGTAAAGTTAAGATTATGACTTCTAAAATTATTCATCCTTCTTCCAGCATTGTCCTATCAATAATGTAAATCAGATTTCTAAGCCCACTTTCGAAAATTGAATCCAATGCATTTAGGCATACTCCTTAGTTACAACACCTGCTTTATGAAAGATGAATAGAATGATTGTACTAAAGCTAAACTAAACCCCCCATCCAGTAACTTTTTTACAAATCTTATGTCATCGGAGATTAAAAATTGAGCACTCAGCCTACTTAGAATTTCCAAGGCTTCATACTATTTCCCAATAAAGATTAAAAAATCCGAAATCAAAGCTTAGCTACCCATCTGTTATTTATACCATCCTTATATGTTTTTAAAATGTTGGAAATCGGAATTTTACCCTCTTGCAATTTTGACAATCTCATCATAAACATCCTCGACGGTTTTTTACCGCAAGCTTTGAGTATCTTATAAACCTTTATACCTGTTGCATCTCCTTGCACATTTTGTAGGTATCTAAGAATGTTCTCAGTATCACCTTTTTTCGCATATTCTTCTACAATCTTCTTTAATTTACTAGCAGATGCAACAACCATTCCTGATTGTTTAGTTTTCACGACCCATTCAATCTGTGAAGCTTCGTAAGCTCCTTCTACAATTTCGTTTATTATTTCTAAAATCCTATTTATCTTATCGGACTTGTCAACTTCCGTTTTTGCAAACTCTTTCCTCGTAAATTTGAGATAATTCAACTCATCGATGAGTTTCGTAAGTTCCACGCCTGTTTTTTCTTTTATAAATTTCTCAGCCCCCTCAAAATCCAATCCGTTTTTAGTTGAACAATCTTTAATAAAATCTACCAGCTCATCTTTAACCGTCTTCAAAAAGTTAAGATATTCATTTTCATTTGGAACGACTACTTGGTAGTTTTTTCTGATACTGTCGTCCCACATAACGAATAAGTTAGGAAGAAGCAAATGGAGTGCTTTAGATGCTCCAGTTGCTCCAAAAACTTCTGAAAATTTTCTATAGAGCGTTTTAATTGAGTTCTCAATAAAAGAATCGCTCAAATCAACAGTTGTTATAGATGTCTCCTTTAATTCCTCAATCACAGAATTTGTTCCCTTTAAAAGCTCGTAAATATCGGAAATGTGCCTTTCAAGGTCATTAAACGCCTTTTGACCCTCATCAGAATATCTATACCAGACATTATTGAAGTAAATAAGGAAAGAAGCTGTTGCAACAGCTTTTTCTTCTACATCTCCTCGCTGGCAAACTTTTAATGCCATATTATAGAATTTATTTCCATACTTGCTTTCAAATAGTGTATGTGCTTTGATTTAAATTTTCATAGTTCATAGGAAATATTAAACCAAATTATTAATAACTCTTCCGAGTAGATACTCCTAAAGGTAAATCTGCTTTCTTTTGAAAGGGATAGTGAAGTGGATTCTTTTCATACTACTTTAAATTTTAGGTAGTTTATATCCAATTTCTCACGTGAGAAATAACTGTTAAAAACCTAAAGAATTTGAAGCAAACTATTCATACAATTGCTCCCCCTCCAATTCTTCAATAATTTTCATAATTTTGAACTCCAAGTCAGGTATGTCTTTTTCAATAGCTTTCCATACCCTTCTCAGATTTACACCAAAATAAGCATGTATCATAATATCCCTCATTCCTGCAATCTCCTTCCACGGAATTTCAGGATATTTACATCTGAATTCATTAGGTATGTGTTTTACAGCTTCACCAATAATCTCCAATCGCCTTAAGACAGCATCCTGAACGAGAGTATTTTCATAAAAATCCTCTTCTGTTAGATTGCCCAAATATTCTTTAATTCTCCCAATACTTTCCAGAATATCATCCAAATAATCTCTTACGTCTCTTTTCAAAGTATCACCACTTGCTCTTTTAGTATTCTATCTTTTAATCTCGGTTTAATTGTGTCATATTCAACCAAATCTACCTTTCTACCCAAAACTTCTTCCAATTCGAGTTTAATCCCAACAAAGTCTAACAAACTTATGTCTTTATCTATCTTAACGAGTATGTCAATATCACTGTCTTCTCCCATTTCCCCTCTAACTAAAGAGCCAAATAGAACTGCTTTCTTAACACCATGCTTTTTGAGGATTGGGATAACCTTACTCTTCAACTTTTCAATTTCCATAGCCATACAATCATTTACACCAAAATTTATAATACCTTTTCCGCTCCTTCTTTAGTTTGGGTTTACAAGTATAAAGGCGGATGCAGAAAAGTAGGTGAAGAAAGTAGGTGGAGATTAGATTAATTAGTATTTAGCAAGCTATAGACAGAATCCAAAGGTCATTTGAATAATTATGCTTCGTGTTCATTCATACTCAATTGTTGCCGGTGGTTTTGGCGTTATATCGTAAACAACCCTCGAAACTTCTGGAATTTCCCCAGTAATTCTCAACGCAATCTTTCTGAGCTTTTCATATTCAATGTGGATTGGGTCGGCAGTCATGCCATCTCTCGAGCCCACAGCTCTTATCGCAATGATGTACCCCCAAACCCTTATGTCTCCTTTAACCCCTGTGGCTTTTCCAACTAAGGCAGCAAAGCACTGCCATTTCTCATATTCTTTAAGCTCCTCCTCAACAATCTTTGTTGCCTTTCTAACGACTTCTACCTTCTCAGGTGTCACTTCGCCAACAATTCTAACAGCTAATCCCGGTCCGGGAAACGGCATTCTTTCAGCAATCTCCTCCGGCAACCCAATGTATCTTGCTACATCTCTAACCTCATCTTTGTAAAGCTCCCTCAAGGGTTCAATCACATCTTTGAATTTGTATTGAATAGGAAAACCTCCAACGTTGTGGTGACTCTTAATTCCACCTTGACTCTCAATTATGTCTGGATAAATTGTTCCCTGTATCAAATAATCAGCCTTATGCTCCTTAGCCACTCTTTCAAAAATTCTGACAAACAATTCTCCAATTATCTTTCTCTTCTTTTCGGGGTCCTCAACACCCTTTAAGGCATTTAAAAACTCATCTTTAGCCTCAACAAAAACAAGGTTCATCTTACCAAATATCTCCTTGATCCCCTCAGGCTCCCCCTCCCTCATCAACCCAGTATCAACAAAGACTGGAATCAGCCTATCACCGATTGCCTTGTAAGCCAACATTGTGCATACTGAGCTATCTACACCGCCTGATAGCGCAATTATAGCCTTACCATCCTTCACTTTCTCTTTAATCTCGTTAATCGCATCCTCTACAAACTTTTCAACGTTTACCATCAATGACATTCTTTGAGACAATTTAAATGCTTTTTCAATTTTGAGTAGTTGAGTTGGGGTAAAGTTATATTTATTGTAATTACACTTTAACTCATGCTTTTAACGCTTGATGAAGGTAAAGAAGCTGTAAGGCTCGCAAGAAAATCAATAGAAACGTACTTGGTCAATAAGAAAATTATTAAGGACAGGTTGAATGGTGTTTTTAGGGAGAAGAGAGGTGTTTTTACAACCTTAACAAAAAATGAAATGCTTAGAGGTTGTATAGGCTTTCCATATCCGATAAAAAGACTTGACGAAGCGATAATAGAATCTGCAATAGCAGCGGCAACTGAAGATCCAAGATTTCCGCCAGTAAAGATTGAGGAGATGGACGATATTGTTGTTGAAGTTACAGTTTTAACCCAGCCTGAAAAACTGGATGTTAGACCTATTGACTTACCAAAACATGTTGAAATTGGCAAGCATGGATTAATAATTAAAAAAGGGTTCTTCTCTGGATTGCTATTACCGCAGGTTGCTGTGGAGCACAACATGGATGCTGAAGAGTTTTTATCACAGACATGCATGAAAGCCGGTTTATCACCAGACTGTTGGCTTACAGACGTTGAAGTCTATCGCTTTGAAGGTCAAATTTTTAAGGAAAAAGAACCAAGGGGGGAGATTGTAGAGGTGGACATTAAATCGTGCGTGTTTGATTGATGTAAAAAGATTGCAAAAATTCTCAAGGTTACATAATAATGTTAAACAGCACGTACGCCAACAAAAGCATTATCAAAGAGTGCTTTATTCCTGAAGAGAGGCTACCCTCCCCCATCACTCCAGCCACCAATCCAGCAAACAATCCTTGAAAGATTGAGGCATGCATAAAGATGTTCTTGTAAACTTCAACATCTATGCTTTGGAGCATTGCAAATCCAGAAGATGCTGCTCCAGACTGTGCAACTTTTTGAGCACTCTCAGCCAAAGTTGAAAGGAAGGTTGAAGAGATAATGTACACAATACCGATGAATACGAAGAAAGAAATATAAATAATTATTACATACATAAACATATTTGTCAGTCTTTCTCTCCTTAAAAGCTCTGCATTGCTTGCATCCTTTGCAGAGACCATTAAAACCTCTGTAACATTTCCAGTTGACTTCAAAGCCTCATTTAGTAGTGCCATTGTTCTTGAAAGCTCAAATACCCTTAACCTGTTTGCAAACCTCACTAAAGCATCATTAAGGCTTATACCCCAATCGATGTCTGATTTGATTTTCTGAATTTCTCTTTTCAATGGACTTGTATCTGTTTTGGCAATCATTGCAATCGCCCTGTATATCGGCATTCCACTCTCGTTTGCAGAGGCTAACTTGCTAAGGAAAATCGGAGCTAGCCTCAAAGTCCTCCTAATCTTTCTCCTCCCAAGCTCGTAAAACATTACAAATGGCAAAAATATGATGATTAACGCAATAAATATGTAGTCATCTATTACAAAAAACCATCTCATAAAATCCATTCCCACAATATACGGATACTGCATGTAGCCGTAAATTACAAAAGCTATGCCTAAGGGTATTGAAATGATAAATGAATAAATTGGCTTTTTCCTTATTGGTGACAGTGGATTTTTCAATACTTTCTTAAATTTCCAGTTTTTGATGGCTTTTCTTAACTTTTTTATGTCTTTTTCATATTCCTCTGCTCTAACCTTCTTCTTAGGCAATACAAAACTCTCCCTCAACCTAGGAGGTTCTCCCTCTTCCGTTGGACTTAGCAGTTTAATAATCATGGCAAAGAAGAAAGAGCCGATTGGTATGACTAAGTAGATTATTGCGTACAAGGCGATGTCGTTCCCCTGCCCCATAACAACCATAACTGTCTGGATAATTATTAGGAATAAAGGCCCTGCAACAAAAGCAGTGATGTAGCTTTCTGACATCAAGCCAAGAAATTCAAGAAATCCTTTTTGATCCTGTCTCGCCCTCTCCAAATAGAAATCAGCTCTTTCCTCCAAATACCTTGTAACATCTCCACCACTATCAATAATCGTTATCAAGCCGTGCAAGAATTCTTTGAAGTTTTCTGAAGGTGACGTTTCAACAGCATCGGATAAGGCAGTCCTTAAGTCTTTTCCGAGCAACTCCATATCTCTAATTATCCTTGAAGCCTCATTCGAAACTTCACCATAGACTTCATAGTAATCTGCAAGGGATCTAAAAATCTGAATCAGGTTCATTCCACCCATGCTCAAGGAGTGCATGAAGGTTATTGCGTGCGGCAAAGTCCTGTCTATCTTGCTCTTCCTATCACTTATAACGGTTGATGGATATATTACAAAAATTAGATAGCCTATATAGTATAGTATGACTGTAATAATTATTGCTAAAATTCCGCCAAATACAAAAGGACGGTAAAACTTCCAGTATGGATAGATGGAGTCGGGAATTGTTATTGGAAAGATCGTTTCAGGAATAGGGATAAAAGTTAAGAGTACGTATGCAGCAATTAAACCAACAATTGCCCCTATGATTCCAAAAATTACCGAAATCATTTGAGCAGTAGCTATGTACATCTCAGGGGGCATGGAAATCATTGCTCTCCTTAAAGACTTCTCCAAGTCATAATACTTATGTATCTTCTTCCTTATATTTTCTCCAAATAGCTTGTATCCTAAATACGTTAGATAATTCGCTTCCCTAAACATACTACGCCTCCTTTTCTATAAGCTCTAAAACTTTCTGGGGTTTGCTTTGATACGTGTGGATTATGTTGCTAACATTTTTGAAGTCCCTGATGTTGTGTTTAACAATAAATTCCAAAACTTTCTTCCTTCTTTCCAACTCCTCCCTCAACTCCTTCCCACTCCAGCCTCTCTGCTTTCTTATCTCCTCCAAAGCCTTCGATGTACCAATCATCACGTGCTCATCCCTAACACTGTCCCAGCTGAAAACAGTTGAT
>QMZC01000056.1 GCA_003662995.1 Archaeoglobales archaeon | reverse complement strand
GACAACAAAGAGCTATGTTCAGAGGCAGGAGGAAATCCATCAGGCTAAGCTCTCTCAATACGGTTAGGAAGCCACAGGCTTTAGCCTGTGGAGGATGTCACTTGTTAATTACCAATCCCAAAAAATGGGCAATTCTTATGATGCATTTCTTATAGCTAATTAAACTAAAGAGATGAAAAAGATTAAAACAAAAAATAAAAAATTATTGTCCAAACTCCCCAATTATATCTTTCAAGTATATCTTGTGCTGTCCTAATTTACCACCATAGTTTCCTGCGGAAATCTTAACAACCCCGTCAATTTTGCTAACGACATCCATACAGACGTACATTGCCTTCTTCAACACATCCAAGTTTATTCCATTTATGACAACTTCAGGAATTGACTTTACACCGTCAGGCACCCTTGAATCGGGTATTTTGCCTTTTAACGTTGGACAGAAGTAGTGGTTTGTTGTTGGACCTATTTCAGGATACTTCGTTTCGGGCTTTGAACCTGCGGAACAGATGTCAAATGAAGTAATAACACCATCAATTAGCTTTAAAGCCTCAACTGCTGCTTCTCCAGCCTCCAATGCCGCTTCTTCACTTTCGCAGAAGTACCAGATGTTCCCACCAGCAATACCCTCAGCATAACCAATGTATCTTTCAATTATGAACTCTCCAAACATTATTGGCACTCTTATAACTTTTCTGCCCCACATCTCCTCTTCCCACTCATAACCATCTCCACATCTGCCAACGTTAAGCTCTGCATCGAAATGCGTATCGCTTTCAGTTGCATTAAAAACCCTCGTAGTAGGAACAACCAAAACTCCTTGCCTAATTCTCTTGCTCATTTCCCTCATCAAAACGTCCATGAAGTTCTTGCTCTTCTGCACCCAGACTTGGGCAATTACACCAAGTCTTCCATCAGGTGTCTCTTCAGGTGACAACCACCTGTCAATTCCACCTTCAGACTCACCAAACACCGTCGATGGTAAAGCGGTGGATGCGTAAGCTGCCCTTTTCAACAACCACTTTTGCTTTGCTGTAATAATAAATCTGGAGTAGATTCCGTCAAAAGCCTCGCAATACGTGTCTTCGACCTCAACACCGTTCAGCTCCATAGTTGTCTTAACAAACTCAACCTTAAAAATTTTTTTATTTGAAAAATTTATTAATTAACAAACAATTAAACCAATTAAACATTTTCAAGAATATTTTCAGCAGCAATCAATCCAGTTACTGCTGCTCCAACAATACCTCTGCTAATTCCTGCCCCATCTCCTATCGCATAAATGTAAGGAATGTTCGTCTGCATCTTTTCATTCACCTTAAGCTTCAAGGAGTAATACTTGATTTCTGGCGCATATAACAACGTTGAATCATCCGCAACTCCCGGAATAACCTTATCCAGATTCTCTAAAGCATCTAGTATGTCATCAACAACCCTGCCGGGATAAGCCAAGCTTATGTCCCCAGGTATTGCGGTCTTTAGAGTTGGTTGGACTAAGATGTTACTCTTAATTCTGGTTTCGGTACTCCTCCTCCCCAACCTCAAATCTTTGAGTCTTTGAACAATCGGATTCCCACCACCAAGCTTTGTTGTTATCCTTGCTAAGTCTCTCCCCCACTCGTTTGGTTGCTCGAAGGGTTCAGTAAACTTGTAATGTCCCAACAAAGCAAAATTGGTGTTGTTCGTCTTTTCTTTAGCCTTGCTATGTCCGTTTACCAAACAAAAATCGCCGTAATCTTCCCTAATCACCCATCCCCTTGGACAGGTGCAAAAAGTCCTCAAGTAATCATCGTGTTTTTTGGTTATAATTCTCAGCTTGGGATCGTAGATTATTGACGTAATTTCATCCATTATAGAGGTTGGAACTTCAACTCTAACACCAACGTCAATAGCTTTGGAATCTTCGCTGACAGCTAAATCGTATTCCTTAGCCCACTTTTCTAGCCACTCTGAACCTCCTCTACCAACTCCAATTATCAATTGCCCGTATTCGTATTCTTTTCCGTCTTTTGTTTTGATCTTTTTCTCATTTGGATTTATGTCCACGACAGTCTTCCTTGTAAAGATTTCAATGCCATTTTTCTTCAAATGCTTAACAATGCTCTTTATAACCTTCGGCAGTTCATCACTGCCCACATGTCTCTGTTTTAGTGGAACAAACTCTATTCCGGCAGCATTCGCCTTTTTAAGTAAATAATTTATCCTATCCTCATCAACACCGTAAAGCTCGTTGGGGGCGCCATGTTTCAAAAATATGTTGTCTACTTCATCCATCTTCTCCATCAAGTATTGAGTGTCAATAAATCCAAACTCTCCACCGACGGTAAAACTTGAGGGATAATTGGGGTTTACATAGTTTAATTTACCATCAGACAAACCACCAGCCCCACCGACTCCGTAGGTTATGTTACATGGCCTACATTTCGTGCAGTAGCTTTCAGATAAATCGCTCGGACATTTCCTTCTGCTAATATTTCTGCCCATCTCAAAAACAGCAACTTTAAGTTTTCCTGCCAGTTTGTAAGCAGCAAACATGCCACCTGGACCAGCCCCAATTATTATGACGTCGTATTTCATGCCATTTTCTGCCTCTCTTAGCCCTATTATTTAAGGTTTTTCTTCTTTGAATTTTGTTATAGCATCCCAAAAATTCCTAATTCTTCCGTTTGTTTGCACTTTAAAATGAGTAATTCCAGATAACACAACTGAGACTGAGTGTAATATTTTTAATACTCAAATTTTTTAATTTTATTAATAATTTCAACAGAACAGTCAAAACTCCTAACTTTCTCCTTTATCACCTCAATTAGTCCTTCATCAATTTCATAGCCTATCGAGTTTCTGTTCAGACTCATCGCAACCTTCGTTGTTGTCCCCGTTCCCAAAAACGGGTCTAAGACGGTATCGCCAATCACTGAAAACATCCTTATCAGTCTGTAAGGTATTTCTTCAGGAAAAGCCGCAACCCTCCTTTCAATGTCAGGAATGCTTTGCTTAACTCCAACAACATCCCATACCTGCGTGAACCAGCTATCCCTTTCCTCTTTTGTGTACTTACTAGCATGTCTCATCTCATCCTTAGGTTTAAACTTTCTCAGCCCACCCTTCCTAAAAATCAAGATGAATTCGCAATCAAGCGTTACGTAAGCATTTGGCGGTAAAAAGCCTGAGCCGAGAAATGCTCCCTTTCCTTTATACTTAGGTTTCGTCGTCGGTTTCTTCCATAAAATGTAAGGAAGCGTAGTAAAACCTATTTTTTCGCAATACTCTATAACCTTGGAGTGATTGGCAAACAATCTGAATTGTCCGTTTAAGCTCCTTGTGGCATCACCTATGTTTATGCATGCTATTCCACCATCAACCAGCACTCTATAAACTTCCCTCCAAACCTTGGCTAAGTTTTCGTGCATCAACTCGTAAATTCTCTTGACGTATTTCTCTCTCATTTTTGCATCTGTCTCCACCTCCAACCTACTCCAACTCCTATCGATTCTTTCATCGAGTTTCCTAAAAATCTCATCCCACATCTTGATCATCGGATAGGGAGGAGATGTGATCACTAAATGGACAGATTTATCCTCTACTTCTTCCATTCTCCTCGAATCTCCAATTATTACCCTATGATCAGTCTTTGCTCTAATCTTTTCCTCCAATTCAACCACCAAATACAAGAGAAGGAAAAAGGTAAATATTCTTTTGTAATCCTAACACCATGAAATTTAACGCCAGAAAATACAGAGAACTCGTTCAACAAGACTTTGAAAAAGCTTGGATTAACAGTGGTGAAGTTTTAAGTTTAAAAAGCCCCAACAACGTCTATCCACGATACGGTTATTCTGTTGGTGAAGAACACCTCTTATTTAAGACAATTAATGAATTAAGGAAGGCTTACGTTTCTCTTGGCTTTAAGGAGGTTGTAAATCCTCTAATCGTTGAAGATTCTCATGTAAAAAGACAATTTGGAAAGGAAGCTTTAGCAGTTTTAGACAGGTGCTTTTACCTTGCATCTCTGCCTAGACCAGATGTCGGCATGTCATCGCAAAAAATTGAGAAGATTTCAGAGATTATTAGCAGAAGTGTAAACGATGAAGAGGTTGCAGAATTGCAAAACATACTCCATTTGTTCAAAAAAGGAAAAATTGATGGGGATGATTTGGCAATAGAAATTGCGAAATCGTTGAACATTGATGACTTAAAGGCTGTTAAGATAATTGACGAGGTTTTTCCAGAATTTAAAGAGTTGAAGCCTAAATCGACAACACTAACCTTAAGGAGTCATATGACTACGGGGTGGTTCATAACGTTGAGCAAAGTTGCAAACAAATTGCCTTTACCAATAAAACTTTTCAGCATTGATCGATGCTTTAGGAGGGAGCAAGGGGAAGATGCAACAAGACTATACACTTACTTTTCAGCAAGCTGTGTTGTTGTGGATGAAGATGTCACGATTGATGAGGGCAAAGCTGTTGCCGAGGCTTTACTTAGGCAGTTTGGCTTCAAAAAATTCAGATTCAAGCTGGATGAGAAGAGGAGTAAGTACTACATCCCCAACACCCAAACTGAGGTCTTCGCCTTTCATCCGAAAATAGTCGGTTCAAGCACGAAGTATAAAGATGGATGGATTGAGATTGCGACTTTTGGCATTTATTCTCCAACCGCCTTATCACAATACGACATTGAGTATCCAGTAATGAACCTTGGCTTGGGAGTTGAAAGGCTCGCAATGATTCTCTACGATTATTCTGATGTTAGGGAATTGGTTTATCCATGGATCTACGGCAAGGTTGAACTTAGCAACATGGACATAGCAAGAAACATTAAGCTAAAAGAAGTGCCAAACACGATTGTCGGATTGAAGATTGCTCAAAGCATTGTTGAAACAGCGGACAAGTATGCTAAGGAAAGAAGTCCGTGCGAGTTTTTAGCATGCAAGTATGAGTTGTATGGTAAAAATGTCAAGGTTTTTGTTGTTGAGAAAGAACAAAACACAAAGCTTTGTGGCCCTGCATATGCAAATGAGGTCGTTGTGTATCAGAGTAGCATTTACGGATTACCAAGAGTTGACAAATGGAAATCCTACTTTGACCACGGATTTTCGACTGGGTTAAGATATATAGATTCTTTCGCATACTTAGCAGCAAAGAGGATTGAAGAGGCTACATTTAAAGGCGAAGAGGATTTTGAGATCAAGGTCAGGGTTGTTGAAAGCCTTTCCGACATCAACCTGCACATGCAGGAGAATGTAAGGAAGTACATAATTTCAAAAGGTGGAAAAATTGACGTTAGAGGACCGATGTTTGTAACTGTTAGAGCAACAATATCTTAGTTGGTGTATCACTTTCAAAATTTTAATAACCAAAGTATATCAAAATTTCATCATTATAATTATAGATGAGATTACTAAAATATTTTATACTCTTCGAATAACAAAGAGTGATGTCAAGTGTCTTGCTCATTGGTGCTCCAGGAACTGGCAAATGCAAGCTAATCCATAGCTTGTTACCGAACTTTAAAAACATTGTTTGGGTCACAACTTTAAGCAGTGCAGAATTCATCAGGAATCAGCTCAATTTTTATGAGGGCAACCTCTGGATCATCGATACCCACACCTGGGTTAGGAGAGAGACGCATACGGAGATGGACATAGTTGTCAGCAATCCAATAAATTTGAATGAGGTTAGTTTATCAATAACCAGAGTGATTGATAAGCTGAAAGATGATTATCTGCTTGTTTTCGATTCTGTTTCCGGTTTACTCGTTTACCATAACATTCAAAGGGTTATGCATTTTTTGAGGGGGTTGCTTGTTAAAACAGAAGGTAAAGGGAGTATATACACACTCGTACGCGGCGCACATTCAGCTATGGATGAAACTTCAATAATGATGCTGTTTCAAAATATTATTGAATTAAATAGAATTGACGAAAAGAGGTACTTGAGAATAGTGAAATCGGTTGAATATATTGAACCAACGATCATGGAAATCAAGCTGAGTAAAGACAAAATGGAGATGCCCCAGTCAATCAAGAAATATTTATTAAACCAGTTCAAGTGATTTTAATTCTGTTTAAATTACACTGTGAAGCGAATTAAAGGGTTATAAAGTTTTGTAAAGTTTTAGATTCGCTTATGTTGATTCCCGAATCCGATTATTTAAAGTATGCTTATATTTAATCGAATGTGAATATTCTCGGTGGTAAAATGAGATATAAAATGTTGATATTGGTCGGATTACTGGTAACAGTAATGGCGATGTCTATCCTGGTAACAGTAATGGCGATGTCTATCGCTTCAGCCCAACCTTGGGGCGCAAAGGGAAAAGATGTGGCAGGTGATGTGGGGCAAAATCAGCAAGATAAGGAGCAAAATAGTCAAAATCAAAACGTTCAACATAGCAAACCTAACAAACAAAGTATAGCAGAGAAAATAAAAGAAAAAATAAAAGAGAGAGAGAGAAGAGAAAAGTACAAGAATTTTGCTGAAAATTATGTAAATGCCAAAAAGAAATTTGAAGAGGCTAAGAAAACCTATTTTGCAAAAAGAGGGTTCAACAATACGAAAAAATACCTGTATCATTGGGCGGATATGGCTGAAAACTGGATGGAAAGGCTAAGAAATAAGATAAACAATTCAAGAATGAGTGATGAAGATAAAGCTGAACTGCTTGATCAATTGGATGAATACATTGCAGTTGTTGAAGAATCAAAGCAAAAAGTCGAGAGTGCAGAAAATGTAACGGAATTGAGAGAAGCTATTAAGGAGATGAAACAGAACTGGGAGGAGATTAGAAAAGGTTTGAGGTCTATTGTTGGACAAATCATTGTTGGAGAGATGAAGGCGATTGTGGAGAGGGCTGAGCTACTGCAACTGAGGTTAGAGGCTAGAATTGAAGAAATGAATCAGGCTGGTGTTGATACAAAGGATTTGAAGAAGATACTTGATGAACTTAGCAATAATTTGGATGCAGCAAACGAAGACTTGAGTCAGGCAAAAGATGCATTTAAGTCAAGTGATGTTGCGGGTGGTTACGCTAAGATTGAAGATGCGAAAAAAGATTTGGGTAAGGCTTTTGGTGCTATTAAGAAATTCGTTAAAGCTATGAAGACGAAGACGGGCAGAGTTTTCTACGGTTATGAAAGTGGGGAAGTCTGGGCTGCTGGAAATGGAAGTGCGGTGATAGAAGGAAGTGTTCTTGGATTAGCAAGGGCGAGTGGAAGTGTTAACGTCACACCATCTGGTGCAGTGGTTTCTGCGGTTGGGTTTGAGTGTGAACTAATTGATGACACTTACGCGTGCACAGGCACGGGAAAGGTAAACTTCAGGGGCAAAGGTATTTTAGTAGAAATCGAAGGGGAAAACGTTAAGTTGTTCGCAAAAGGATACGGTAACCTGACATTAAACGGTACAGGTGTCTACAGGGTTAAAAGATTGCCAAACGAAACGATGACAGACTTAATACCGTATAACAATACTAACAATACAATAGTTAGGGAATCCTTTGGAGAGGAGGGAGCTACACCTCCTTTCAAGCCTGAAGTTGAGCTAATTATCTCAGATGTGAATGTCACTTATATAACAGACTCATCGGCAACAATAACTTGGAAAACCAATGTCAATTCGAACAGTATTGTTAAATATGGCACTCAATCGGGCAATTACACGTTTGATGTAAGCGTTGACACGTCAACCATAGATCATTCGGTAACCCTCACAGGACTGAGCAACAATACAACGTATTATTTCGTAGTGGTAAGCGAAAGTGATAGTTTGACAGCTCAAAGTAGCGAATACAGTTTCACGACGTTAGAGTAGGGTGTCAAAATGAAGAAAACAATACTGCTGACATTGTTAATTTTTTCAGTGATGCTATTAGGGTGCTCAAAAAAGGCCGAAACGCCAGCTCCAACACCAATACCACCAACACCAACACCTGTGGTTAACGTGAGCATAGAGGAAGAACAGGAACTTGCAAATCTAACCAAAGAAATGAGCGAGTTAGAGCAAATGATTCAGGAGTTGCAGGAGCTGGAGAATGTGAGTTTTGAAGAATAATTTTTATTTTTTATGATTGCAATCTCCTCTCGATATACCTTCCCCTTATCTCGATTTCCTCAGCCCTTTTTACTACCTCTTTCAATCCACCAGAACTGATGTACCCGTCAATAAAAGATTTCTTTAACTCCTGCCAGTTATCAAAATAAGCCTTTAGCGACTCGAAATAGACGTGCAAATCCACACCCTTGGGTTCAACTTTGTTGTCTATGAACGCCAGACCAAAATCGACGAAATATATTTTGTTATCGTAAAGTATCATGTTCATCGGAGTTATATCACCATGTATTATGTTTTTGGTATGTAGTTTGGCAACCGATTCACCAATCTTTTTGCTAATTTCTTCATTCATAATGTATTTTACAGCCTCACCGTCAATCTTCTCCATCACTATCTTATCCTTATCAACATCAAGAATTATTGGTGTCGCAACACCGTTTTTTCTTGCCAACGACATTATTTTTGCCTCAATCTTCGTTCTTTTACTTCTGAGCATCTTGTCAAGCTGTTTTACTCTGTAGCGTTTGGGTTTTCTTATCTTTTCGACCTTGTCCTGATAAATTCTTACTTCAGCCTCGCCACCTAAATAAACTTTAAGCGGTTTAACCATTGGAAGATTTGAGTTCCCTAGTGATTTAAGCTTATTTGTAGTTAAATACCACAACAAAGGCTAAACCTTATAACCCTCCATATTTTATTTACAATTTAATGAAGGTTTACCTTGAGACCTATGGATGTACGATGAATCAAGCCGATTCAGACATAATTAGAGGTGTTCTATCAAGGGAGTTTGAGTTATCCGATTTGGATAACGCTGATGTTGTCGTTATAAACTCTTGTGGCGTGATAGAATACACCGAAAGGAAGATTATAAGGAGGATCTTGGAGCTGAAAAAGGAGGGAAAGAGGATTATTTTGGCTGGCTGTTTGACGCGAATAGCAAGAAAGAGAGTTGAGAGCATAGTAGATGGGATGGTAAGCCCTGACAATGCTCATTTTATTGATGAAGTAATCAAAACTGTTTTAAATGGTGAGAAACCAATTTTGATTCGAAAAAACGACGTTGACAAGGCTGAAATGCACCCTTTGAAGTGTAGGTTGAACCACAATGCAATCGCTATAGTTTCAATTTCGGAGGGTTGTGTCGGAAATTGCTCATTCTGCATAACAAAGGCTGCTAGAGGTAGATTGAGGAGTTTTAGCCTTGAAAAGATAGTTGATGAAGTGAGAAGTGTTGTTAGAGGTGGATTTAAGGAAATTCAGCTTACTTCACAGGACACTGCTGCATATGGTATTGATAGGAATTTGTCACTTCCAGATTTATTAAATGCTTTGTGTAAAATCGAAGGAGATTTTAGAATTAGGGTTGGAATGATGAATCCCCAACATGCTGTAAACATGCTCGATGAACTGATTAATGCGTTCAGCGATGAGAAGATTTACAAGTTTATTCATGTTCCTGTGCAGAGTGGAGACAATAAGATTTTGGAAGACATGAAGAGAAACCATACGGTCGAGGACTTTGTTGAGGTTGTCTCAACCTTTAAAAAGAACTTTGAAGATGTTTTGGTGTCGACAGATATCATCGTTGGTTTTCCAACGGAAAACGAAGAGTCTTTTTGGAGAAGTTACGAACTGATTAAAGAAATAAAGCCTGACATCGTAAACATAACTCGCTATTCTCCAAGAAAAGGTACACCAGCATACAGATTAAAGGATATGCCAGATTGGGTTAAAAAGGAGAGGTCGAGGAAGTTGACGAGGTTGATGAGGGAGATTGGTATAGAGAACAATAGAAGATTTCTTGGTAAAAAGTATAGAGTTTTGATAACAAAAAAAGGCAAAAACAGTACGTTTTTATCTAGAACAAATTCGTATAGAGCCGTTGTTTTGAATCATGGACGTATAGGTGAGTTTAAAAAGGTATTAATCGAGGATTTCAGTTTTAACTACCTCGTTGGCAGGGAAATTTATCGATAGCAAAGGTTTAAAATTTGCAACACGTATTATTTTCAATGGAATACCTTTTAGACTACATAACCGAACGAGAAGTTTTGGATACACCAAAGGAGAGGGTTAGACAGAAGGTAGAGAAGTATCTAGTTGAGAAGAAAGGTTATCCTAAGGAAAACATCATCGTCGATTACTCCTTCTTAGTTGAGATTGATAACAAAAAGTTTCTTGCCAACATCGATTTGTTGGTTAAGGTTAATGAGATAAATTTCATGAACATTGAATGTGCCCCTCCAACAGTTCTTTCTGCCTTGGAGAGAAAAGCTTTAGCATGCTCAAGAATTTTTAAGCCCGCAATTCCGTACACGGTTTTAACTGACTGGAAACAAACGAAGGTTTTTGAGAGTGTCGGTGGAAAGCTAATCGGTGAAGATTTTTATACCATCCCCAGTTTTGGGGAGGCAAGAAAAATTGTGGACAAGCTAAAACCAGTGTATTTTGATGAGAAAAGGATTGAAAGGGAAAAAAGAATATTATTTGCCTTTATGGGTGTACTACATTGCAAATGTGAGGTTTTTGAAGATTAGTGATTAAAAATCAGCATAATAAAAACATAAGAAAATCAATAAAAATCATATATCATTGCACAGACTACAGGCGATGAAAATTATTGCATTCATCGGATTTCCACTGAGTGGAAAAAGCACCGCTACGGAAGTTGTTAAGGAGTTGGGAATTCCTGTTGTTGTGATGGGGGATGTTGTGAGGGATGAGACTGTAAAAAGAGGTTTAAAGCTCACTAATGAAAATTTGGGAAAAGTAGCAAACGAATTGAGGCGTAAAGAGGGTATGGATGCCATTGCAAAGAGATGTATTCCACTAATTAAACAAGCTGCAAGTGACAAGGGCGTTGTAGTTGTTGATGGAATAAGAGGTATTGCAGAGGTTGAAAGATTTAAGGAGGAGTTCGGTGAGGACTTTATTCTAATCTACATTGACGCCCCATCCGAGTTAAGGTATAAAAGAGCCTTAGAGAGACAGAGAAGTGATGATATAAAAACAGTTGAGGAGTTAAAAGCGAGGGATGAAAGGGAAATCTCATGGGGGATGGATGAGGCAATAAAGATTGCGAATTTCACGATTGAGAACACAGACGACTTAAAGTCATTTAAAGAGATAATCAAAGACTTGCTAAACCAATTAGCCAGATACGTTGAAGTTGAAATTGAAACAACGATATTTCCAACAGAAGATGAGGAGAAGGTGGTTGATGCTGTAAAAAATCTGTTTCCTAAGGCAAAAATAAAAATTGAGAACGGCAAGTTGTATGCAAAAACAACCGATTTGAACAAATTTAGGGAACTTTTGAGGAGGCAGAGAATACTTGACACGGCAAGAACTGAATTGATTAAAGGTAAACAGAACGACGAGATAATTGTATATTTAAACAAGCAAACAGCAACGATTTCAAGAATCAATTTTTGTGAGGAAAATGCAATTCTATCGCCATTAAAAGTTACTTTTAAGCTTTACAACGTTCCATTTGGAAGGTTTTTAGATTACCTTACTCCACAAACAAAAGACGGAAAGCCCATAGAAGAAATAGAGGTTTTGTGATGAAACCCATTCATAAAATCTTATTGCATACAGATGGTTCGATAACCAAGATACTCGAAGCTATAACTGGCAAAGATGTAGAGGTAGAGACGGTGAAGCAGGATATAATCAAGGCAGATAAGAAAATAGCCGAGATTTTAAAAGTTGAGGAGGGCATAGATGTCAACTACAGAATTGTCAATTTAAAAATTGATAACGATGTTTTGGTTCATGCGATATCGTATACACCAATTATCAGGCTTGAGAGGGATTTTAAAGATGATTTGATGAAGGCAGATATTCCGATAGGAAAGATTATGAGAAAGTACAAGATTGAGGCGAGGAGGGAAATCAATTGGACAAAAACAAAGAGGGCTGGTGAAATGGCAGAAATTTTTGGAATTGGTGAAGAAGACGTATTGCTTGTAAGAAACTACAACATAATCCACAAGGGTGAAATTTTGATTAACATCACAGAGTACTTTCCGGCTAAGAAGTTCGAATGATGGGTTAAATTCTAGCATTGTGTTTCTAAGCCTATCAAGGAGAAAAATATAATGTGTAAAATGATTAACAATGGATAAATTCGGTTGTTGATAACGGTTTAATAAGAATTTATTAGGTTGGCAATCAAGATATAGCATGGGAAGATATGTGATTTTTTTAGAACTCTGCAACAAACGGGCTACGAAAATCTACTACCGAACAGGGCTTTACACTTCATCGATTTCATTTACGGAACACAACAGAGGATAGGAAAGCGAGTTAGGTCAGAGGCTGAACTTGGGAAAATATCAAGAGTTAGTAGATAAGTATCTCACAAAGGTAAAAATGGTGATAGGGATGCGTTCAACGATTTATTGAGGTTTACTAACGACACAACAAGTTAAAAGATTCGATTGAAACTTCTAAAAGGTAAAACAAGGACTATCGAAGCTGATTTAAATCATGAAAAGCTCAGACAGAGATTATCACACATGGATTTGAAGGTAAGGCTTTAGTTTTTATAACATTAGCAAGCTCGGGAATGTGAATATGTGAGGCGTTGAAAATTTGAATTGGATGTTAAAACTGAAGCATACCGCAGATATACGAAGAAGTAGATAGGTAAGTATTATAAAAAGGAAGAGTGTCTATTACTCATCCCGAAAGAGATTGCAGAGATTAAGCAAGAAATCAAAGAAGAGATCAAGGAAGTCCGCGAAATTGTTGTGTCGTTGGTTGCTGAAAAAAGAACTGCAGCGAGAAAATAAGAAACTAAAGGGCACAAATTGATGAGCTAATTGAGAAATATGAGAAGCAAATTAATAACTTAGATGAAGAGATTAAAGAAGGGGTTGAGAAGCTTGTAAAGAACCTGCACAATGCTGTGAACCTCCTACTGGTTGTTGCTGATGGATAGAATGATGACACCTAGCTGAGAAAGCAATTTGAGAGTCTGGAAGTAGAGTTTAACTGATTTAATTCGATTATCTTTAAGTTTTTTCTTCTTCCTCCTTTAGTCTGCGAAGAGCATAAACACATGCATGGCTGATGCTGGCGAAACGATTGCGCTTTATCTGCTTCTCAATCCAATCAAGGAGGTCAGAATCTATGGTCACGGAAACTTTTCTTTTGCTCATGTTTTAAGGAGTTTTTAGTGTAGATTATAACAATTTGCGCTCTTCGGTAGTATTATATACCACTTATGCTTATAATAGAGTACTAAGGAGGATGAAATTATGGATGAGATGATGGAGTTTGAGAGGTGGATTAAAATAGTCCTAAAGAAATTGAATAGCGCAACAATTGAAGATACGACTGCGATATTAATTCTAGCAGTGATACAAGAAGTTAAAATAAACCGGCGGAAAGCTAATCTTGAAAAGTTGTTAAATAACTTGGAGATGCTCGGATTTTCGAATCTAATCCCATCTCAACAACAAATTCAAAAATGGATAGAGTTGGGAGAAATAAAATAAAAAGTCTTGTTTGACTCGCTTAAAACATAAATCTTAAGTGTGTTTTAATATCCCAAAACATCTTAGTGTTTCGATGTTGGTTTTAATTTAGCACAAAAAGTTATGCTCCTCACTCACTTCTCCTTTTAATTCTATTAGAATCCCGAAGGAATCAGCTAAAATCAGCTCTTGACACCTCATTACCACACATAATTGATATTGCTGTAAAATAAAGACAAGGCTTTATCATGATTTTATCAAGTTTGAAAAATTTAAAAAGAAAAAACAATCTCTCTTTTTAATAACTTTTTCAGTTGTTAACAACACTCACACAAATAAATTCTCCTCGTCAAATTTCTGTGAATTCTCTGGTAAAACTTATCGATTATTCTAAAATAATCATTCAGCAACTCATCAACATCTACGTTAGAGACTATCACGGCAAACCTCTCTGGTTTTAATACCCTGCTAAACTCTTCCGTTGCTTTGTGATAAAGTTCCATCAGATTGCCGTAACTCTTTGTTGATTGCAAATAAGGGAAATCTGTGACGATTGAATCTACCGAGTCGTCTTTGAAGGGTAGTTTTTTTGCATCACCCATTAAAACGTTTGGTTCCAAGCCGTAATACTCCAAATTTTTTCTACATCCTTTAACTATTTTCTCAAACGGTTCGATGCCCAAAATTCGAATTTTCATCAATCCAGCTTCTATTAAAAACGTACCAGTTCCACACATTGGGTCTAACAACAGCTCATTCTCCCTAACACCGCTTAAATTAACCAATGCTCTTGCGAATCTTGGCAGAACAACGTTTGGCATGAAAAATGGTTTGTTTGTTGGTTTTCTAATCAAAAACTGCTTTGTATTCGTTCTGTGTATTAAAAATCCAACAAAAGCTTTATTGGATAGGTAAACCCTTATAACTACTTCAGGATTTGACACACTAATTTTTGCACCCCTCCTCCATAAAATAGCCCCCAATTCTCTCTCAACTTTAGCAGCATCCAGTTTTTTCCCACCGATATTCGTTACTCTTACACACAGCGCGGTGTCAGGAAAGCCTATATTCTCAAATACGTTGTGTAACTCCTTGATTTCACATGATGTGACAAAATTACACACTTCATGGGTTAAAGCTAACCTCTCTAAGTTTCCTTCACCCTCACAAACCAAAATCTGCCTATCTTCATCAATCAACCTAAACTCAGAATAGCTTTTCAACAAAAATTTAACCTCAGATTTTGCCAGTTTCTCATTCTCACCTGATAGATAAAACAAGTAGTTCATCTCATTTGTTTTGCATTTATTTTAAATATTCTAACTTATCAATCATCTCCTCCTCTTAGCCTTGGTTTCTTTTTTGGCTCTCTTCTCCTTGACTTTTGCTTTCTCCTCTCTTAACTCGGAAATTTTTTGTGCGAGCTTAATCATGAGTTTTGTCTTGCTCTCGATTTTGGGAACCACTATTCTTCCACTCTCCTCCCACCAGCACTTGGGGTACTTCTTATCCTCTTTAACACACTCCAAACCGAGTCTTTTACATGCTTCAACCAATTCCTGAAGCTTTACATTTGGAACAGAGTATCTTTTCGGAATTCTCCTACCTTCGCTCCTGCTTTTCTTTTTGTCTAAATTAACAGTCCAAACAACGTAGGTCTTTGATTCCATCATGTTTTTAACTTTGGTGTAGCTATTAACTTTTTTGATCTCATCTTGAATTTCTGAACGTTATCTCAACCAATGGGTGAGGGGCGTTTTCGATAATTTCTATGTTCTCTACCGATCTCAATCCCTTCTTCCTGATCAATTTCTCGATACCCAACTCGATGGTTGCTGGTACTTTTAGCAAGTAGGCATCCAACTCCTTTATACACAAATTTTTCGCTGCAACAACTCTATGGTGACCATCAACCAAATAGAAGTTGTTTCCTTTAACTATAACAACTATGGGCTCTGCTAACCCTCTCTTCAATTCATACATCCTTCCCCTCAACTCATCGGCGTAAATCTTTGTTTGGGTTGGCACAAGCTTATCAACCGAAACTTTACCCCTCTCAACAACAACTTTAATTCCATGAACCTTCTCTATTGTCCTTTTAAGCTTATCAACCTTGTCTGGATCAACCCTCTCAATCTGACTCCTTATAACGTCAGCATTAGTTATAATTCCAACAAGTCTATCGTTTTCATCAACAACAGGTAATTTTGAGTGCCCAGTTCTAAACATTACCCTTGCAGCATCCCTCAAATCGATGAAATCTCTTGCCACATAAAGTTGTTTACTCATAATGTCCTTAATCTTCGTTTTTGAATCCTTTTTCAGCAAATCAATTGATGAAATGTAGCCAATAACCTTATTGTTCTCATCGACCACAGGAAAACCATCGTGCCCCGTTTTTTCTATCAACTTAATTGCATCTTCAACAGTGTCATCAGGTTTTAGAGTGTAAACGTTCTTTGTCATGTAATCTGCAACCCTTATCTTGACCATTAACAGCAATTTGTTTTTAGTTATTAAAATGTAATGTTACAAAAATTAAAGTAAAATAGTGAAGTTACAGAATTGAATTCTAATTCTGTCTAAATCTTTATCTTAAATTTAAATTCATTAGGACCTGTCCACTTAACATAAACACCACCTCAACTTATTATAATAAAGCATAAACAGCTTACAGAACAAATTCCAGCTTCTTACAGGATTTAAACAACTAATTGAGCAAAAGAATAT
>QMZC01000055.1 GCA_003662995.1 Archaeoglobales archaeon | reverse complement strand
GATTAAAGCTTATGACGAGTTACTGAGGGGAAGGGAACACATAATTTTAGACTTAGAGGTATGGATTGCTGTTCTCGATGAATTGAATGAGAAAGCTTCTGAAGAGTTTTGGAAGATAGTTGGCGAGATCGGCTATTCTCAAGGCATATCTTTTGTTCATAGAGGGTTCAAGAGAGTGTGCGACGTCCTAAGATACCTCGAATTTAAAAACATGTTTAGGGTAGGTAAAACTGGTAAAGGGTGTAACGTGTTAATACTCACATCGAGGAATGAGCAAAAGTTCGTCAGAATCTTCCTCGAAAACGTTTTTAAGGCAATGGGTATCGAAGTGGAGCTAATAGAAGGTTTGAGGAAGATTACAATTTATGAAGGTATTAAAAATAAGTTAAAAATTTAATTTTTTAAATTATTTAAATATATTCAACGACTGGTTTAAGGTACTTCCTTTCAAGTTCTTCAATTGTTGGCTCGTTTATAGGTTCAAAGAGGTTTAAAGTGTTGATTGGATCTACAAACTCTGCCAACGCTTCGAGGTTAGGAACCAAATCTCTCACAAGGTTTTTCAAAGTATTCAGATTCATCGATCTTCACCCCAACTACAATTTCTGAATTGTCACTACTTTGTAGTGAAAAGTAATAAACAATCCTATTTAAAACTTTCTAAAAATCAGTACCCTTATATAGGTAAAAACAAATATTACAATTGGTGATAAAATGGCTCAAAAAGTTGAGATCGTTTATTGGAAAGATTTCATAAGTGGTAAACTTGAAAGTAAGGTTAGAGATATTGAACCTTATGGATTACAATTAAGTCCAATTGCAGAGTGGAAAATGTTAATTGCAGATGAAGACATTGCTGTTGAAGAAGGCAAAATTAAATTTATAAAAATAGAGGAATTAGAGATTCCCGAAGACTCAATTGTTTCACCACTACCAATAATGAGACACGCTTTGGGATGTGTTTTAGATGTTTTTCAACCTGGAGAACCTAAAAAAGTTGAAGAAAGAAAGAAAATTACTGGAGTATTGTTTTTACCGATAAAAGATGGGATAATAAAAAAGGGTCAGCTTGTTGGGGTTATCAACGTTAGATATGTCAAAACTGGAGCATTAAAGAAAATTAAAAGCATACTGTCAAAGTGGGCTGAAGAGGCAAGATGGGTTGAAGACTACGGTGGGATAAGATGGGAGTAAGGCGAGAATTGTTATCTTAATTACCTTTAATCCCTTATTTTTTAGATTTAAGAGCTTTCAGATTTAATTAACTTGCAAGCTACTTTAAGTCAAAAAATTAATCCTGAATTCCCATACACAATTTCTCAAACTTCTCATGTTCTAACAATTCATTTGCCTTTCCATCGAAAACAACCCTTCCACTAACGAGCAAGTATGCGTTATCACTGATCTCCAAAGCCCTCTGAACGTTCTGTTCAACGAGCAAGATTGTAAGCTTTAGCCTATCTCTAAGCTCAACGATTTTGTCAAAAACATGTTCGGCAAACTTCGGGCTGAGCTGAGCTGTAGGTTCATCGAGCATAAGCAATTCTGATTTTCTAACCAAAGCCGTTGCTATAGCTAAAAATTGTCTTTCTCCACCACTCAGTGTTCCTGCTTTTCTTTTCATAAAGTTTTGCAATTCAGGAAAAACATCCAAAGCCAAGTCTATTCTATCTTTCAATTCCGTTTTATCGAGCGTGTAGCCAGCAATTTTCAAGTTCTCCTCAACGCTCAGATTGGCAAACACGTTATCGACTTGTGGAAGATAAGCAATCCCCATCTTCGTTTTGTTGTGTGGTGGAACTTTTGTTATGTCTTCACCGTTAAAGGTAACACTGCCTGAATGAACGGTGGCTAATCCAAAAACAGCCTTTAACAACGTTGATTTACCACTTCCATTTGGCCCAACAACCGTAGTAATCCCTTTACTGTTGATAGTAGCATCTACATCGAAAAGAATGTGTAATTCCTTATACCCCGCATTTAACCGCTTCGTCTGTAGCACCTAAGTACACCTCGATTACCTCTCTATTATTAAGTATTTCGTCCGCATCACCTTCAGCAATAACCCTTCCATTTGCCATCACATATATGTGGTCGATGTATTTCAAAACAATATCTAAACGATGCTCAACGATTAAAAAAGTTATCCCTTGCTTTTTCAATTCAGTAATCCTATCGAGGATGTTGTTCGCCAAGACTGGATTCACGCCTGCTATCGGCTCATCCATCACCACAAGCTTTGCATTCGCCATCAACGCCCTTCCAACCTCTAAAAGCTTTAATTGTCCACCGCTCAACTTGTAAGCTTCAGAATCCCACAGATGGTCTAATCCCAAAAATTCCAAAAAGTTGTAAGCTTTTTCAACAATCTCTCCCTCTCTCTCAACCCATTTTTTAGTTAAACTGTTTAAAATCATTTCTCCGGGGTTTTGTTCAGCAATCAACAAATTCTCCAAAACTGTAAGCTTTTTCAATGGCTGTGGAATTTGAAACGTTCTAACAACACCGTGCTTGTGGATTTCATGGGGCGGTTTATTCGTTATATCGTTGCCATTAAACAAAACCTGCCCCTCATCAGCCTTATAAAATCCAGAAATGACGTTAATCAAAGTGGTTTTACCACTTCCATTCGGTCCAATAACAAGGGTAAGTTTGCCCTTCTCAACCTCAATATTCACCTTATCTAAGGCTTTAAGACCATAAAAAAATTTTGAAAGATTTTTTGTTTTTAATATTTCATTCATATCCATCTATTACCTTTTTCTCAATAGATATGCCACTGCTAGCATTCCTGCTAATGAAAATACAGCTTCAAAGCCTGGTGTGGATGGTTTTGGTGTTGTCTTTGCTGGTGTTGGAGTAGCCTTAACCTCCAGCTTTGGCTTTGGTAGTGTTGTTAACCACTCAACCTTGTTCTCAACAGACTTCCAAAGTCCTGCCTGTACCCAGTTACAGTTTTCAACAGCCCAGATTGCATAGTCTCCGGAGGCTCTGTCGTTGTACTCATCAAGCTCAATGTATCCGCTAACGGGTGTTACATTGTACTCGCCTTTACTGTATTTGACAGTGACAGTTGGAATCTTCTCCGCCATCGCATCTGGATCGTATTTGCCCAATTCATCGTAAACTTCAGCATAAGCCAATGCTAAGACCCATGCGGCATCGTACGCATCCAAAGCGTACTGGTATGGAGCTCTGTTGTACTTTGCATAGTACGTTTCATTCAGCTTTTCAAATCCTGCTCCCTTGGACTCAAACAGCGTACTTGGAATAACGACCTTGTTGACCCTATCACACATTTCAGATATCTTTCTGCTCTTTGCGCAACCATCACATCCGATCCACCAAACTCCCAGCAATGGTGAGTCATCCTTAACCTGTGACAACATTGTAAATACTTCTTCATAGCTGAAGGCTACAACAGCTATCTCATCATTCTTGTAATTCTTAAGCAGGTCATTAACTGCATTTTCAATTGTTGCTATATACGGTGTGAAATCTGCTGGTGGTGGGTCTGGATACTCGACAACTTCTTTAACTTGAATGCCCAATTTCTCAAATTCCGGCTTTCCATAATCTGCCAGACCTTTGCCCCAAGCATTTCCGATGTAGGTTATGACCACAGCTTTGATACCCAATTCAGAAACTTCTTTAGCTATAGCTTTTGTCTGGAAGGCATCGGTAGCAACAAACCTGAATATGTACTTCTTCTCTTCAGGTTTTGTAACACCGAGTAAAGATGGTACTGCCGTTGAAGATGGTGAAATTATTATTATCTTGTTTGCTGTAACGTATTCGGCTATTTGCTTCACTTCACCGCTACCCATTGGTCCAACAATCAACCTAACCCCCTTTCCATGCAAAGCTTGTACCTTATCTAAAGCCACTTTTGGATCTACCCTTGTATCTTCAACGTAAAACTTAACCTTGTACGGTTTATTTTGTTCTTCAAAGTACTTGTTTATTTCCTGCTCACCGATTGCTAATGTATCCCTAATGTCCTCACCGTAGGTTGTTAATGGCCCAGACAAATCAACTAAAACTCCTATTGGAATTTCAATCTCTTGTGCCGCTGTAACACCGCACAGCAACGCCATCAAAGCTACAACCAACAATATTTTCTTCACTGACATGTGCTATCAAAGAACCTAAAACTTTAAAAACTTTCTGTTTACCGTAAGCCCATGGCGATAGAAGCGTCAGTGGTGGAGGGTGCAATAATCTACTCTAACCTGCTCGTGTTACTTAGTATTGGATTGACGATTACATACATCACTACAGCCGTTCCCAACTTCGCACAGGGATCCTTTGCAGTATTTGGCTCGTACATAGCCTTGACTCTTTTAAGGTTGTTTGGGATACATCCCTACTATTCCATCCCCGTCGCTTTTGTTTTTGGAGGGGGCTTGGGTATAGCCGTTTACATTTTCGTTCTCAAACCTTTAATAAAGAGAGAAGCTGAAATTGTTATTTTGATGATTGCAACCTTGGCTTTAGATTTAATTTTGCTGGGTTTTTTGGGAGCTTATTCAGATTATTTGGCAAACATAACAAAGAAAGGGGCCAAAAAATTTATTTTTACCCCTTATGATTTTAATATCGGTGATTTCTCTGCTATTTTTATTGTTTCTTTAATCGTCATCGCTTTGATTCTCGCTTGTCTGTTCTTGTTGCTTTACAAAACAAAATTTGGTGTTGCCTTACGAGCTTCAATGGAAAATCCAGCGTTGGCTGAAATTATGGGTGTAAATGTTGAATACACGAGGATTTTTTCATGGTTTTTATCTGGCTCTTTGGCAGCAGTGGCAGGTTGTTTATTGCCTTTTAGACAGGAAATCGTGCCATTGACGGGTTCAATAATAATCGTATCAATATTTGCTGCAAGCATAGTTGGGGGGTTGGCGACGATATACGGGGCTTTGGTAGGTGGTTATATCGTGGGGATCTCTGAATCCTTTGTAACGTATCAACTTTCAACGGTTTTTGGTTCAGGGGTTTTGGTCTATTCCAAGGTTGTGTCATTAATTGTACTGATTGTGATGCTGATTCTAGCACCCCAAGGGTTAACAGGAGTTAGATGGAGGAAGGTAAAATGGCTCAAGAGTATCTTTTCCTCGACATAGTAATCTGGTTTGGATTGTATTTGATAGTGTGCTTGAGTTTAAACATAGAATACGGGTTTGGAGGCATTCCAAACTTTGGAAGAGCTTTGGCTGTGCTAATAGGGGCAATTACCGTCGGAGGAATAGTGAACAGAATACTCATGATATTCTTTGGCATCTCAGGGGGAATTGTTGAGGCTAGTGGTGAAGTTAAAAGTGTGGTGAATGGCGTAATAGCGACGAATCCTGGAATGGGGATTGGAATTTTGTTAGTATCCCTACTCTTGGCAGCAATCTTGGGGGCGATAACAGGGGCTTTGTTCATTTTACCTAGTGCTAAACTTTCAGAGGATTACTTGGCAATAACGCTCCTCGCAATAAGTGAAGTTATGTTCATGGTTAGCTACTACAACACGGACATGATCGGTGGGTACTACGGTGTATCTGTACCGAACATTCTAGCCTTTATACCTGGAGAACATAGATTACTCGTTTTTGCTGGGGTAATAATACTAACAGCATTCTTTGTTTACCTAATCGTTCACAGGATAACAAATTCACCATACGGAAGACTCTTGAAGGCAATGAGAGAAAACGAGATGGTTGTTGAAGCTTATGGTAAAAATGTTATGACCATCAGAATTAAAACAGTTGCAGTTGGTTCAGCAATCGCAGCCCTTGCAGGAGCTTTGTATGCATTTTATTCCGTAAACGTAATCGCAAGCAGTTTTAGTAGGGTGGAGTGGACGTTCTACCCATTTCTGATGATTTTGCTCGGCGGTTTGGCTAACAACAAAGGTGTCGCTGCGGGTGTTCTCGCATTTGTAACGGTAAAAATTCTGCTGATTGTTTATAAATTTGAGATTACTGCAGCATTACATTTGCCGTTTGAAGCGGTATGGCTTGAGTACATCATGTTCGGAATCTTGATGTTGATAATACTTGTTTACAAGCCAGAAGGTCTGATTAAAGAGAAGCCAATAATGACAGAGCCGATAAAAAGGTTGTCAAAATCGGTGAAAGGGAATAAATAATCAGGTATTAATAATAAAAAACAATCTCCAGGTTCAAAATAACAATAAAAAATCGCGAACACAACAGTTAAGTAATCTAAAATAAGTGTACTTAATATGCGTTTCATTGTTGAAAACTTTGGGCCAATAGAAAGTGCAGAGATAAAACTCAAAGATTTAAACATTTTTATAGGCAAAAACTCGTCAGGAAAATCGTACTTAGCCTATTTAATTTGGTCTTTACTTTCTGTTGAACCAAACTGGGACAAATTGAGAGCCCTATTTGATGAATTCGTCCCAAACGATCTCATAAGAGACGCTATAAGCAAAGACGAGGTGTTACATAAAAAATTTCAAGAAAAAAAAGAATTTGATTTCAAGAAATATACTGAAGAACTTGATAGTATTTACTCAAACCTCACTGATAGATTTAAGAATTTGATAATCGAAGTCTTTAAGAGATTTGACGAGGTGTGGGGTAGAAATTTGGAGGATATGATTAAAGATGTTTTTTTGGTCGACAACATAGGTGAACTCGTTAGAACGAGTTGTGAAAAAGCGAGAATCGTTATTAGCAACGACAAGGGAGACAAGAAGATTAATATAGAGATTGGTGATACTCTAAAATCTTGGATAGACAATAAAGTTATAAGGACTCTGGAGGATAATCTGTTCGTCACGGTAGTCGGTGGAGAGCCGATGCTCTTAACTTTATCATATTATGAGAAGTCAGAAGAGTATACTCATGATGAATTCTTCGTGGAGAATTATCAAACAGTCGGAATAATACCAGTTGTATTCATTTGGGTTTTTGACGACTACTGTCCTTATACGACAACATTCATAGCTCCAGATGGAAGAACCGGGTTGATAAGGTCCATGGAAGCTTACAATTATGCTTTAATCAGTGGAAAAGTTACGATCAACGAAGTTGACAGGATTTTCATGAGAGATTTTATGTCGCTCTATCCTAGGGTAAAAAACGAAGAGATATATAGGTTTGCAGATTTTATAGAAAAAAGGCTCGATGTGAGGTATGTCCTAGGAAGAGACCAGCCAAGATACATAATTAAAATAGGAGACATCGAAATGCCTATTCAGAGAGCACCTTCAGGTTATAGGGAACTTGCACCAATCGTCTATGCTATGAAGTATAAACTTGACAAAGAGCACGTAATCTTCGTTGAAGAGCCCGAAGCTCACCTTCACCCCGATGCACAGGTTGTAATAACAAGGGCTTTGACTGGACTCTCAAAATACTGTTATATTGTTGTAACAACCCATAGTATCACACTTTTGGACGAAATAAGCAACCTTTTAAAGTTGAGAAGTCTTTCAAATGAAAATAAAAAGAACCTAGGATACGAGGATTGGGAGGGGTTGAACCCAGAAGATGTCGGAATTTTTCTTGTTAGAGATGGAAAGATAGAGGAACTTGAAGTTCATGAGGATGGAATTGAGGAAAGTGATCTTGACAGAGTAATTATAGAGATAGCAAATCTTCATGCGAAAGTTGAAGAAGAATATGAACATACCAGAAGATTGCAAGCACAAAGATAAGTTTGAAAAGGATTGCTGCGAAATTATCTGGAGTGGAACAATAGTTGAACATGACGGGTGTGTAACCAACAGTGGATGCGATCTCGTCACATACGATGATGAAAGAATTTTCTTTATCGAAATTAAAGGAGGTAATATTAGCAGCAGTGATGCTGATAAAATAATCGATCAGATTGAAAAGTGCGAAACATGGTATGGCAATTTTATCAGTCATAGAAAGAAATCTCGTCTATTTATTCGATGTGTAAACAGCAAAAGAAGAAGATTGGATCCCTACGCAAGAATAAAATTAAAGAATGCTAGAATCAGAATGTACGATTGTAAAAGATTGCTTGATCTTGAAAACTTATAAGATTTGTTGACTTCTTATTGCGTCCCTTATCTAAAAATCAATTTAACCAATTATACTAATAAAACTCATCTAAACTTTTTTGCATCAAATTAAATGCAGTCTTCCATCTCTTCCTCGTATGGGGTGGGAGTTTTCCATGCTTTTTTATGTATTCTTTCAAAAAGTTGATGGTTCTGCTATCGCTCGCATAACCACTCCCAAAATCACCTACAATTTTCTTAATATTTTCAATTTCTGCATCTCTCTCAACCTTAGCCACTACTGACGCTGCAGCAACAACCTCATAGTTCTCATCCGCTTTATGATAAGCATTGATTTTTTTGTTCGTCAAACTTTTCAATTCATTAGCAATACGCCCAGGAATCACATCAGGGCTATCTAGGATGTACAAATCAGCGTCAACCCTCCTAATCAGTTTGGAATAACACTCCTTCAAAACTTCGTTTATCGTTTTATTCTTCATCAATTCATCCAACTCTTCAGCCTGAATTTTTAAAACTCCAACTTCTCCAATCTTCTTAATTTTTTCAGCTAATTCTTCTCTTTTTTTTGCATTTAATCTCTTTGAATCTCTCACTCCAATTTTTTTTAACCTCTCTAATCCATCATTATCACAACAAAATATGCTAACGACAAGTGGACCTATCACAGGCCCCTTTCCCGCTTCGTCAATCCCTGCAATCCTCATTGTTTGTTGTAGATGTTGAGAATGATAAAGCTATTGAACATCAATTAAATAATTTGGGCGAATAATTTAAATAATTGTTATCTACCAACACTATGCAGAAAATTGGGCATATCGGATTCGCTATGCTGGTTTTAGCTCCTTTTTATGGTTGTTTAACGCTACCTCAAATCTTGCTTACTTCAGCAATCTCAACCCTACCCGATTTGGATATCAAGCTGAGGGTAAAGCACAGGCAATACACGCACAATGTGACTGCTGCTGTTATTTTGGGTGTGTTTGTTGCTACAATTTTTTATTACAATGGATTAAGCCTATTTAAAGGGTTTTTAATTGGTTTTACTGGAATAATACTGCATATAATTGCTGATTTGCCAACTTTTCAAAAATTTCCGCCGTTGTATCCATTTAACAAAAAAATGGTGGCGTTTAGACTATTTAGAAGCAATAATAAGACTGTCAATATGCTACTCTTCTTAGTAGGCGTTTGTGTATTAACGTATCTCACAACAAAAAAGTATATTTTACAGGGTGGAATCCTGAATTTATGGCTGTATTTACCTTAGACATCGGTACCGGAACACAGGATTTTCTTCTTTATTCGGGAAACAACATCAGGAACAATTTGAAGATGATTTTACCTTCCCCCACAAAAATAGTTGCGAGAAAGATCAACAATGCCACCGAACAGCGAAAAAATGTGTTTCTGACTGGCTATACTATGGGAGGGGGGCCATGCAAGTTTGCTGTTAAAAAACACATTGAAGCAGGTTTAAAGGTTTATGCTGAAGAAAGGGCTGCACTAACCTTCGCCGATAACTTGGATAGGGTTAAAGAGATGGGGATTGTTGTGGTTGATGCCATCAACGGTTTGGAATCAAAGGAGGTTTTTATAGAGTTAAAAGACGTAGATTTTGACATCTTCGTCCCAGTTATACAAAAAAGTTGGGAAGAGATGCCATTCACCTACGTTGTTGCTGTTCAGGATCACGGTTTTTCGCCAAAAGAAAGTAACAGGCGATTTAGATTCAAAGTTTTTGAAAGGTTGTTAAAGAGGGATGGCTACTTAACATCATTCTTATACAAGAGCAATGAAATTCCTGAATTTTTCAACAGAATGACTTCAGTAGCAGAAACAATTAGAGAGTTTGATGAGAATGCTGAGATTTACGTAATAGATACAGTGTTTGCCGCAATTGCAGGTTGTATGCTCGATGTTGAGGAATTCCCTGCCTTACTTTTGAACTTTGGCAACTCCCACACAGTTGGGGCAGTGGTGGATAAAGATGGTTTTATTTTTTCACTCTTTGAACACCACACAAACGTGTTAAAGCAAAAAGGTTTAAATGGTATTGAAAAGTTTGTTGAGGAGTTTATTAAAGGTAACATAACAAATGAAGATGTTTTCAATGACAATGGGCATGGAGCTTTTGTTAGGGAAGTTGTTGATGTTAAGGAAATCGTAATGACTGGTCCAAATACAATGGGTAATTACAAGATAGCAAACCCGATTGGGGATGTGATGATTGTAGGCAATTTAGGAATGCTGAATTTGCTATCCCAGAAGTCTGATTTTGAATTTAAAATTTAAAAACTTCATTAAGCAATATTTCGGTAAATCACGCCCCCGCCGGGAATTGAACCCGGGTTAGAGGTTCCGGAGACCTCTGGGATATCCACTACCCTACGGGGGCATATAACGTTAACCTATCCTACCACTATCTGGTTCAATCTGTGGATACAAGTTCCTATTAGTTCCTATTATTAAGCTTAATAGTTTGTAACCTGGCAAAAGATATATAGAGCTGATGCAATGAAAAAGGCAGAAATAACCAAAAAAAGTTTTAGCCACATAGAAACCTTTAGGATTAACAAGTAAAAAATTAAAAACAATTATTTTAGAAAAGTTGTATGAACCGCCAAATCGTTTTCAGCCTTACAAATTTCACAAGATCTCTGATTGTTCTATTTCTAATGCTTATATTAACTACTCCTGTGGCTTCTATTGAGATTAAATCTGGCGAACAGATAGTGATTGACCAACCAAAGGGAGACCTAATCGTTTCGGGTGGAAGAGTGATAATAAAAGCTCCAATTAAAGGAGACCTTATTGCGACAGGAGGAGAAGTTGATATTCTAAACGATGTGAGTGGCGATTTGATTGCAGCAGGTGGAAAAGTCAATCTGAAGGGAAATGTGGGCAGAAAGCTAATTGTTGCTGGAAGAGAGATAAGAATTAACGGAGACATAAAAAAGTTTGTTATCGCATGTGGTGGTGAGATTTCAATAGGCAAATCATCCAAAATTAACGATGCCCTCGTGGCAGGAGGAAAGATTGAGAATAGAGGAATTGTATATGGCAATTTTACTGCTCTTGGAGGGGCATTCGAGAATAAAGGGACAATAGCAGGCAAACAAATCTTTAAAAAGGCTAAAATACTCCCACCCTACTTTTCTGAGATTCTTTCCCTCGGATTCCTCCTCTTAGGGCTTCTACTACTGTGGTTCGACTCAAGCTGGTTTGAAAGAGTTAATATGGAGATCAAAGTAAGCAGTATTGAAATTGTGAAACGACTCCTTTTAGGGTTTACAGGAATAATAATTTTAGGACTATTAATTGTGCTGCTATTTATAACGATTGTCGGTATCCCCTTAGCACTACTCCTTCTCACCACGTTTGTGATAGCTTTACTTCTATCGAACATCTTTGTCTCTTACACTATAGGGGAGATTCTCATCTCCTCCAAAAAGCGGAATACCTACCTTTACTTTATAACAGGATTTTTAATTCTCTTTATTGCCTTCAAACTTCCATATATTGGAGTTCTAACCAGATTGGTCACAACAAGTCTTGGTTTTGCAGGAATATTGTACGTGTTCAAGGGTTGGAAGGAATCAAGGAGGTCTTGCTAAAACTATTAAGAGAATTATCAGATACTTTTTTTATCTGATTAGGTTTTTATGTTTAACTGGTGATTGTATGTTAAAGCCCAAAGATGAAGTTATTAAAATACTGTTTGTCGGAATGTTATTCTTTACAGTAATTTTAAACGCTAAAGCTGTAATTCCCGAAAAAGTCACGACATTTGAAGAACTTGAGTTTCCTGCAGAGATTAATGTGAGTGAACCATACTATGAATTTGCCTTCAATCTTTCAGCCCCATCAATGGGTGAGGTCACATTTTCCCTTGAATATGCAAGGAATTTCCCAACGAATTTGGAAATATACGTTAATGGGTTGCTGGCTAAAGAACAGTTTTTGAAGTTGGGCACAAACAAAATCGTTTTTATACTCTCACAGGATTGGATTGTGAAAGGGGAGAATCAAATTGTTTTAAAATTCGTGGACCACTATTACTACACAAACCAGAGAACCTTCAAAAAGTTTGATGAAGTTCCATTAAAAGTTAACCTCAGCTCATACATCACGTTTTCCCCAAAATCTCCGCCGAAGAATGCATTGACTTTTAAGGATTTAAACCTTTCAAAAACGTACTCTCCCCACAGATATTCCTTCGAATTAGAGTTTGACCTAATCATGAAAAAACCTGAAAATGTCAAATTTTACGTTGGTTACTCAAGAAAAGCACCAACCTCAGTTGCTATTTACATCAACGATAATCTGGCTGGTAAAATCGTTTTAGAAGGGGGAACAGACAAGCACGAATCCTTTATTATCAAGAAATACTGGTTTGTAAATGGAACGAATCACATCGTTTTAGAGTTTGTGGATTACGATTTTGCCACCAACAAAAACGAGTACCAGATTTTTAGCAAAAAACCTATAACCATTGCACCATATTCATACATAGCAGGTGAAGAATACGAGAAAAATATCTTTACCCCTACACCAAAGCCCACTGCAATTAAAACGATTGTACCAACACCTACTACAACTTCAACCCCCACACCCACTTCAACACCAAAGCCATCTACACCTGGCTTTCTAATTGTTACCGCAATTCTTGGGCTTTTAGCAGTAATAGCATTAAGACGATTTTAATTTTTTACACAAACTTCTTAATCCCGCTGTAGTATTTCAGACATGCGAAGGTACATCTACTGTGATACGTGCAAAGAAGAAACAGAACACGAATTAATTAGAGAAGATAAGAACCTTTACAGGTGTATTGAATGCAACACCTTCGTTCAGTTTGAGCCTGAGAAAGAAATCAAGATTAGAGCGATAATAAGCTCTGGGGAAGTGTCTGAGAAGGGAAGTGTTTTGTTAAAACAACACGATTTGATTGAGAAAGGGGATGAGCTCATAGTTGAAACGGATGAGGGATACAAGATAGGAGAAGTGACATCAATTGAGGTTGAAGGTAAAAGAGTTGAAAGATGTGAGGCTGATAAGGCCTCAACCATCTGGCTTAAAAATGTTGGAGAGGTTGTTGTGAAAATGAGCCTTCACAAAAGAGCAATTACAACTCCATACAAAATAAAGATCTCTGGCGATACTGAGTTCAGAGTTGGCGAGGAATTAGAGATTAATGGCAAGATATTTTACATTTCAAGAATAAAATTAAACGATGGAAAGTTATTAAAAAAATTTGGTGATGTTGCCAAGGCAAAGGAGATAAAAAGGGTTTATGCAATGTTCAAGGAAAGAAGGAAAAGAAGGTCAAGGTGAAAAGGGAACATGGGGGATAGCAAAAGGGGTAAACCAATAAGACTGAGAGATTTCATTAGAGTGGAGGATTTTTACTTCTCTGTTCTGGGTTACAGAAATGAAAGATACGCTAAATGCTTTTTGAGATACGTGCCCGATGAGAAGGGGGACAGAATGAAAAATGGGAAAAAATTCAGAAAGTTAATTCATGACGAAGCAGTTAGTTATGCAATTAAGAATCAAATGAATTACTACAAGGATGGGATTTTCAAAATTCCGCTGAATGATATCGATGAGGTTTTTAAGCCTGAAGAGAGATTAAACGAGTCTTTAGAGTATGAAGAAGTGAGAAAAGTTGTGGAGTTTTTTAAAAATATTCCTTTGACGCACATGGGTGTTACAGGCTCAAGACTGATTGGATTGATAGGAGAGGAATCGGACATAGATTTTGTAATATATGGCAGGTGGTGGTTTGAGGGGAGGGAAAGGATTAGGGAAGGAATTGCAAAGAAAAAAATTTCAGAGCCTGATAAGGATACATGGGAATTTATATACAAAAAGAGAAAGGTAAACATCCCCTACAACTTGTTTCTTGCGCATGAAAAAAGGAAGTTTCATAGAGCCGTTTTAGGAGATACCTATTTTGATTTGCTGTACGTTAGAGATTATTCCGAATTAAACAGAAAAATTCCAGAAGACAAAGGAATCAAGATTGGTAGCAAAACCATACAGGCAAAGGTTGTTGATGATTCGTTTGTTTTTGATTATCCTGCGTATTATAAAATTGAGCATGAAGAAGTCGAAGCAATCTTAAGCTTTACCCACACTTACATAGGGCAAGCATTTAAAAATGAAACTATTGAAGCCAAAGGTGATCTGGAAATAATTGACGATAAAAAGTATATAGTTGTGGGGAGTAAGAGGGAAGTTGAAGATGAGTATATCGTTTCTTTGGATTTGATTGAGAAATCGGGTTTAAAGGAGGAATTTAAAAAGTGGAAGAATTAGATTGCTGTTGATGTGCTCTATCTAAGACTCGGCTAAGATAGAAACAAATTTTTATAACTCTACGTGCAATGCTTAACTTACATGAGGTGTCCAAAGTGTGGGGAGGAAGTGGATGGATTGTGTTTAAATTGCACAAATCTGAATGAGCTTGTTTGGTTGGATGATTTTATCATAACCACTTGCCCCAGATGTGGAAGTTTTAAGGTAGAAGGAAAATGGAGAGTTTTGGATTTAGAGGAGGTTGTTGATTTTCTAATTTCAAAATTGATGCGCATCCATCCCGAACTTCAAGTTAAAGAGATCATAGTAGAATACGAGCCATTTACCATCAGAGTTTTGGGTAAAATTTCAAACACCGATGTTGAAGTTGTTAAACACCCCAATCTCAAAATTATAAAGGAGACTTGTATCCGTTGTAGTAGAGAAGCAGGAGGTTATTACGAGTCAATTTTACAACTAAGAGCAGATGGAAGGGCTTTAGAGAAAGATGAGGTAGAGAGGGCGAATGAGATTATTGAAGAGGTGTTGTTGGCGGAAAAAAACAACCAAAAAGCGTTTGTTACGAAGGTTGTTGAAAGGAGGGAAGGCATAGACTACTTTTTTGGTGGAAGAGATGTTGGTAGGAAAGTTTCGAGGAAGCTTATAAACGAGTTTGGAGGAGAAATTAAAGAGAGCAAGACGATTTCTGGAAGAATGGATGGTAGGGATTTGTACAGATTCACGTACTTAGTTAGACTGCCAAGTTATAAAAATGGGGATGTTGTTAGAGAGAATGGTAAAATCTGTGTTGTTACAAATGCGAAGCTCAAAAAAGCAATGGATATCAAAACAAAGCAGACTGTGACGCTAAAGAATCCAAAGTTGGTTGTTAGAAAGAGCAGAATCAAGAAGGGCGTGGTGGTGCAGAAAGATGAATACATTGTTGAATTGATTCACCCAGACACAAACGAACTCATTTTTGCTGAAAAAACTGCAGAATTTGAGATTGGTGATGAGGTTTTTGTTGTGGAATACAACGATAAGTTTTATGCGATTCCGAGTTGGTTGATAATTAAATAATCAAAAAATGAAGGCTGCAAGGGTTCCGAAGGAAAAAGCAGAATTTGTCAGAAAACTAGCTGAGAAAAGCAAAGCCAAAGACAGAGAGAGACTTATAATTCAAAAGGGTGATTGCGTCGAGATACCCATTAAAGACGGATTTGAGAATCTGTTTTCTGAATATCAAATCGTTGAACAGAAAAACCCTGTTTTTGCTAGAAAAAGCAATCTGTATGGGGTTTTAAAGGAAAAAATCCCCAAAGAGTACCGTGAATTGATTCCAAGAAGATACAAAATAATAGGAGACATAATCTTGATTAAAATTCCAAAAAGGCTTGAAAGATTTAAAGAATTGATTGGCGACACTCTTTTGAGAATTCATACAAGGTGCAAGGCTGTTTGGGTGGATAGGGGTAAGGAAGGTATGCTTAGGAAGCCAAAGGTTGAACTAATTGCAGGAAAGGGTAGTGAAACTATACACAAAGAGAGTGGTTGCCTTTTCAAGTTGGATATTTCTAAGATTATGTACAGCTTGGGTAACCAGTATGAAAAAGTGAGGATTGTAAAAATGGTGAGTGACGATGAAGTTGTTTTGGATATGTTCGCTGGTATCGGTTACTTCTCCATTCCAATTGCTCGCCATTCAAAAGCCAAAGTTTATGCCATCGAGATAAATCCCACCTCATATCACTATCTGCTGGAGAACATAAAATTAAACAAAGTTAACAACATTGTACCAATTTTAGGAGATTCTATGCACATCACACCTGAAGGTTTTGCAGACAGAGTTATCATGGGGCATTTGTACTGTCATGAATTCTTACCCATCGCAATTAGAGCGCTTGATGGCAGAGGAATAATTCACTATCACGAATCTACGCCAGAAGCAGTATTTGATAGACCGATAAAGAGAATTAAGATGGCTGCTGAGAAAGAGGGAAAGAGGATTGAGATTTTAAGGTTTAAGAAAGTTAAGAACTACTCGCCGGGAGTTTTGCATTATGTCGTTGATGTGTATGTTTATTAAATAAAAAAATATAAATAAAAAAATGCCAGTGTTCAGCTCAACAACTCCAGCTCATCCTCGCTCAACACCTTGTTCAAATCGATAAGAACTAGCAATCCATCTGGCAATTTACCTATTCCCTTCAAAAACTTGGCATCGCTTCTCGATGTTATTATGCTTG
>QMZC01000054.1 GCA_003662995.1 Archaeoglobales archaeon | reverse complement strand
TAGAATTCTGGCAGTTCTTCTCACTGATGATGTTTGAATGTAGGTTGCTATACCAAGTACTTTTATTTCCAGAGGTACTTTGTTTCTCTCGAAGATTTTCAACTTCTTTACAATTTCCTTTACATTTAGTATAATAATGCATGATTTTAAGTATTTGTAGTTTTATGTAATGTGGACATGTCTTACGTCAATCGAATTTTTTATAATCTTAAAACCAATTTGCAGTATTATCACAGATATGACTATCGCCACAACACCATCAGCCCACCAGTAGCCAATCTTAACAAAGATAAATCCGAGAAATACGGAGAAAGAAGCTAAAACGTCTACTCTTGAATGCTTACCTTCAGCAATCAACGCTGTTGATTTTGTTTCCCTACCGACTGAAATTTTGTACCTTGCTAGAACTTCGTTTATTAATGCTGAAAACAAAGCAACAAACAAAGCATAATACTCAAAATTCGGACTTGAAAAGCTTAAAAGTTCGTTTACTGCTTCGTGTATGATTAAAATAGAAGAAATCAGAATGATTATTCCTATGGCCATTTCTGCAAGACTTTCTGCTTTGAAGTGCCCATAAGGATGACTTTCATCGGCAGGTTTTTCAGATATCCTAATCCCTAACCACACCAAAATTGAGCCCAAAACATCAACTAACGAATGGATTGCATCGGCTATTAAAGCTGTGCTTCCAACCGCTATGCCGGCGATGCCCTTAAAAATTGTCAGAAATAGATTTGAAATTGTAGATATTTTACTTGCCTTTATTGCTGAATTTACCATCTCCGACCCATACCTTTTCCTCTTCCTCTACCCCCACCTCTACCCATTCCTTTACCGGAATCCATTCTGCAAAAATTTTGACTGTTGCATTTAGGACAGTTGTTCGGTCTTCCAGTCCCAAACGGCTCTTCCCACTCATTTCCACAATCTAGACACCTAAACATCCTCATAATATGCTCACCTCCTGTTATTTTAGGCTTAAAACCGTGGATGACAATCATACCCGCCTTTCTTCTCGCTTCCCTTAAAATTCGATGAAAGGTTGGTTGAGAAATGCCCATAATTCTGGCAGCATCGTGCTGATTTAAACCTTCAACATCTGCCAATCTCAAAGCTTCCATCTCATCCAAGCTTATTTCAACCTCTCCCGACTCAAGTATTTCAGGCGGGTCAAGAAAAACCCATCTCCTCCTCTTCCTTCTTGGCACATTTTGAATATATATTCAATCATTTATAAGGGTTTGGGTTAGCACATCGGTATGGCAAACGTAACCTTGTAATAGCTTTTGTTGTATTTTAAGCATGTTTCAACACCAAACAAACTAACAGCCTCGTTTAACTCTTTACGAGGTATTCGAAGATCAGCCTTATCAGATTTTTCTGCCATTTCCAGCCCTTTTTTCAGAAATGGATAGTTGTTTAGTAAGCCCTCATTAGCCTCCATGCACTTATCAGGATTAAATATTTCCCTAACTACGATTCTTGTAGTGTAAAATATCTCGAAGCACTCCTCCCCAAACTTTATTATCCTACCTTTCTTTTCAATCAATTCACGGATTTTCAAAATTTCAGCAGGTGTAGATTCTGCTGTAAACGTATCGCCCTCCTCCACTTTCGAGTAGTATAAAGACAAGTTTAGTGAAGGATTGTCCTTAAGCTCTTCAGACGTCAGTTTTACAGAGCATGTGGCATTGGTTCTATGCACACCAATTTTTGAGACAAGATGAACTCGGTATATGCTTCTATTAACCTTGATGTAATCGGTATTCAGCAATTTCGACAATTCCATGTAGTTTTCAAAAGAAATGTTGGCTGAAAAAGGATTGACAATTGCTTTTAATATAATTGGGTAACTTGAAACTTTATCTGTTAAATCAACGTAATCCGGGATGTTAATTGCTTCAATTCTAACGTACCCTGCATCAGAACAGCAAAAAGAAAAACTTACTAACAATCCCAAAACTGACATTTCAAGTACCTTCTTAAGTTTTTCTCCCATACCTTTCACCCAACAACAGATAAAGGCAGATGTACGTACTCATCGATACAATTGAAGCAGTCAGATAACCGAAAAAGAGATTTAGAGGGAATTCGACTATGTTTCCGTAAGTTAAAACACTTGTAAGTTGAGTTGTAAGAAAAGCTCCCATTGTTGCTGACACTCCAGCAATCAAATCGGGTTTCTTGTATTCAATCTTCCTCTCATCAAATGCGATGGGCAATACTGTCAAGATCGAGCAGATGGTAAACGTAAGCCAAAGTATGGCTGCTACTGACTTAAACCCATGTTCATAGGTGAAATGAATTAGGAATGCTAAGGACAAAATTGCTGATAGATACGAAACAACTGAAAAAGCCTGTTTACCGTTCATATTTGCTCCTTCAACACAACTAGAGCGTAGCAGACCACATAAAAGATGGCTGAAACGCACGTTATCTCAAAGTATGGCAATATCATAGAAATGTCTTCATAGTTCACCAGCCCAAGTAAGCCAAAGGTACGTGAAGGAATACCCATAGCCATGGAAAAACCTCTTAGAAATATCACAGCCAACACAACTGCAAAAATCACAATCATGAGTATTCTCTGCCTTTCTGTGGTTCTGTTTTCGAAAATGGGTAAGGCTGATTATTCCCAAAGCAATTATCGTAGCAAATACAAAGATAAAAGCGTATCTCATTACAACAATAAACGTGCCGTAATTCTGATTCAATAGAATCGTTTTGAGCGATGCTAAAATCAATGCAGTAACAGTAGGTACGAAGAATCCAAGTTCGTTCTTAACCCTTAACAGAATCTTGTAAATCAGGGCAGCGTATACGGTAATTATCAGTGAAGGAATTGTAAACCTCAGGAAACCAAAAATTAATGCCATGGCTATGATGGATGGTTCGTACATCTTACCACCCGTCTCATCTTATCTCCTCCCAAACTTCTTGAATATTACCACCAAGCCTGCTAATGATGCAATTATTATTATAGCTCCTATTATGGCAGAATAACTCTTTTCTGTCACTATAACTTTTAAATCTTCCTTTATTTCCGCCTGATCACTTTTTATATTTACTTTGAGCTTGTACTCACTCGGTATCGTATCTGGTGGGATGTGAGCGGAAATCTTCACTAAAACTCCATCTCCAGCCTCTAAAGCTGGAATTTGCGATGGCTTAACATCAACTTTCCAGTTTGGTGGTGATTCAACACTTATGTTGATGTTCGTCAACATTGCACCCTTTCCGACGTTTCTCAGCATCGTAACATATTCAACCGTTTTTCCAGCTTCAGCCCTGATTAAATACCTCCCACCCAAAGGCTCGAAGTATAGCCTGTATTCACCTTTCAAATTAATGGCTAGGTTTTTCTTAACAGTGTAATGCCCCATGACAAGCAAAGTTAGGTTGTAACTGCCAATCTTTGCATTTGGTGGCGTCAGAATTTCAAGATAGACGTCCTTTGAGTCGCCACTCTCAATAAAAATCTCAGAAATCGACTCCGATGTTTCCTGAGATGTCTTAAATTTGTAATAGAAGTTTTCTGGTAAGCCACTAACGTCAAGCTTGTAGGTATCGTCGGCATAACCCTTGTTCTCCACTCTAAATTTGAACGTTGGGTTGCTACCAACAACATAGCTTACCTTTGGATTCGATACGATCACTTCAGCGTAGTAAGGCTTTTTCTCAAGTATAATTGTTCCAAGGGAATTCGTTTTTCCAGCTTTTACTTCGACTTCGTCTATCTCCTTATCGTAATACCCACCTTTGGTTATTTCAAGCTCGTAAGTTCCTTGTGGAACTTCAATGGTTGCATCTCCATCGGCAGACGTGTAAAAGTCACCAAAACCAGACACGTTTATTTTTGCAGAGCTAACTGCTTCCCCATTTTTGTCTATGAGTTTAAGTGTGATCTTTCCTTTCTCACCTTTGTGTGTTTTTGTTACCTTCACACTCAACTTGACTGACTGTTCGTTGAAGTGAGGTGTAATGCTGTATTCTCCAACATCTGCACGCTATCTGACTCAATTTTAAGGGTTAACTGCCTCTCCTCTCTCCAGCATCCAATATAATTTTATAGACCTCGATGTTGTTTTCAACAAACTTGTAACTCCAATTTTTTGGAATTGAGCAGGACAAATCAACCTTGTATTCTGCGTTCAGCTTGTTCTCAATTGTGATTGGAAAGCTCACCTCATCCCCAGCTTCGATAGGCACACCCGTTATTGATGGCATTATATCCAACGGCTCATCTGGCACTTCTACGTTAATCCTAAAGGTTATACTGTTCAAGGCATAGACTGTTACGTAATATTCCCTTTCTTTTGCATTTTGTGGAACTTCAAGCTGGAATTGGATTGTTATCGATTCACTAGCATTTAGCTTCAACCACTCCACGTCTTTTCCGTTGTAAATGAACTTGCCTATAAACCCCTCAGGAGCGATGTAGGACAAATGCACGTTACGTTCATAATCATCATCATTTGTAATCGTTATGCTGAACGAAAGCGTTTCTCCTGGAGAAGCTGTTACACCCCTCACATCACATTGTACGGATGCTGTGAACATGGTAGTAGTTAAAATTGCGAAAACAATCAAAATCCTTAGGTTCATGTTATCTCCATCCTCAGGAATTTCACATAGCTTAACACAAAGAAGATTATAGGCAGTATCACAAAACCGACAATGTTCTTAGTCACATCCTTGGTTCTAAATGGCAGTATCACGTCAGATGATGATAGTGAATTTACTATTGTTAGATAATTTGAACTGGGAGATAGTATGTTGAAGATACTCTGAATTGCAAATTTTTTCTCCCGATACTCGTTCATTTTCTGCTCATATTTTTCCATATATTCTTTCCACTCAGGACTTTGTTCAATGTTCTCCACATTTTCTGGTGATATTGAAGCTGGTGGAATATTAGGGGGAGGCCCAACAATAGCACTGGCAACCATATCTCCTATAATTGGAATGATTAGACTAAGTAAAAGGAATACGCCAAAAGCGATGAGTAAAGCCGTTCCAGAGTTTTTTGCGGTTGTTGAGGCAACAAAGCTATTGAGAAAAATGTAAAAAGGTACGCTAACGTTATCAGTCCAAATTTTGCTATGGAAATTAAATCGTCGAAGGATGGTACAAAGCCCTTCATAATCAGCACACCCAACGATGCTATACGTGTTACAACTACTACCAAGCACAACGCTAAAAAAGCCCCTAAAGCCTTGCCGTTTATTATCTGATCCCTAAATACTGGGTGTGATAGTAGAGTTTTTAAGGAGCCAAACTCCTTTTCCTTTGTTATCAAATCAAATCCCATGAGCAATCCAAGAATTGCTCCAAATGTCAATATGCCGAATGAGCCTAAAAATCCAAAAATTTGGATTATAGATGGCTTTGATTCACCACTCTGAACAAACACCCGATAATCCCTCATGAAGGCATCTGCTCCCTGATGTATGGAGTAGGCAGTAAACAGTAGCATGATCACGAAAATGGCAATGAACCTCTTGCTTGTAATCTGATCTGCAAACTCCTTTTTTTGCAACAACGATCAGACTCATTCTCCACCACCTACCAAATTCAAGTAAATTTCTTCGAGGCTTGGCTCAGTTAAGTGGAGTTCTTTGATTGTGTAACCATTTTTGGTTAATGTCTTTGATATCTCAATTCTACAATCCCTTTCAGCCTCTACAATGGCTTGAGAGTCTTTAACCTTGACGTTTCCGAATGTTTCAAGAATTGAAGGGTCTAAAGGCGGATCTGTTTCCACAACAATGACAACGTTCTGCTTAAAATCCTCAATCCTACCCTTGGCTATCAATTTACCCCTATTTATTATGCCCACAGTTTCGCAAACTTCCCTAACTTCTGAAAGAATGTGGGGGGAGAAGAAAATCGTTTTTCCCTCTTTTTTCAGATTTCTGATTATCTTCCTAAAATCTGCCGCACCTTGGGGATCTAAGCCTGAAGTAGGCTCATCGAGAAATATCACTTTTGGATCGTTGAGCAAGGCTTGAGCCAATCCTAAGCGCTGTTTCATTCCTTTGCTATATTCTCCAACTTTTTTATCTGCAGTGTGCGCGATTCCAACCAATTCGAGTAAATCGTCGATGATTTTGGTCGCTTCATCCTTAGACATCTTGTAAAATTCTGCAAAATACAACAAATTCTGTTTTGCTGTCAAATTGTCGTAAAATCCAACGTTTTCAGGCAAGTACCCACACATCTTTTTGATTTCAAGGGGATTTTTGGCAACATCAATTCCATCGATTTTTATGCTGCCAGATGTCGGTTGCAGCATGCCCATCATTAAGCTTATCGTAGTCGTTTTTCCAGCCCCGTTTGGACCCAAGAATCCAAAAACTTCGTTTTCTTCAATTTTTAGATTCAATCCATCCAAAGCTTTGAAATTATTGTACATTTTTGTTAGGTTTTCTGCTTCTATCATTTTACCACTCCAATTGTTTTAAATTTTAAACAATCCAAAAAGTCTTTAGAATTTCAAGCTAGTACTTTGCGCATTGTACCACAATTAATGATTACACTTAAATTATCAATCAATACAACACCTCCAACAACATTCAAAGATTTTTTAGGTATATTTACAAATTTTGTTTTTTGTTAGTTTTTATAATATGCTACAAAACTTCATAATTTTGATTTATACAATAGTTGTAATACAATATGCCCTTTAAAATTAAATAAAAAGCAACTAATGTTTTTACAATCTTACAACTCAAAAGATCGAATAAAATGTTACGTAAAATTTAAGATACTCAAAATTTATCTATAAACTACATGAAGAGTTTAAAGCTTATGGAGTTTAGTTATAATTCTGTGAGGATTGGCTTCATAAGTATCAAGTTATGGGATGCTATTCTTGTTGTATTGTTTGCAATCCTTTGCTATTTTATAGAATCGTCAATTCTAGTACCTCTACTTTTTACAATCTACGTGTTGGTTTACCGAACCAATTTGTATTACAACTTCAAAAACCCAAAGTTGCCAACGTTGGTTTTATTGACGTTTTTCATACCAACATCTTTGTTCCTCGATTTTATGGATGCTCACTTTGTAGTAATAGGTTCAGCAATGATCGTTTCAAGGTATTTTGTAAATGAGGCAACCAGAAAACCTGTATTAACAAAGTTTTAATAATTCCACTCTTGCCGATACTCGCTTTATTAATTCATCCACAACTTGAGATTGGTTTTTCCCTGTTTGCAATTCCCTTCTGGACTATAATGTTAGTTTTAATGACGTACGACGAGTTGAAGAACATCAAAAGAGGAATTACAAAACAGAATAAATAAAATTAAAAATTTATTTCTTAACCAACTCAGGTGTCGAGTGGCAATCCCAGCAGTTTGGCGTCACACCATTGTAATCATGGCATTTGTCACAAAATTCAGCCTTTGAAGTGTGACAGCTAAAGCAAGTTTCCGTATTTTTATCATAAGACTCTCCCGGATACGTGAAGCTGTAGTACGTTCTGTCTGCATGTCTAACAACCTCATCTCTCCACTCTTTGAGCAGTCTCATGTGGTTTGCCTTCATCCATTCTTTGTCTTCAATACAATGACCAGGTGGTAACTGAAGCTCTGGCTCAGCAATAACTTTCCCAACAACGCCATGGTACCAGACTGGAGAGGTAATTGCGACAATGAAAACAATTGCTATTAGAAACACATATTTGCTATCGTACATTGCTATCACCTCTTTTCTCCACAAACCATGTCACATGCAGCCTTTGCAATCTTGTGCTCCTTCTCAGCATGCTCACAGCATTCATCTAAATCAGTAAACACTGCCCCACACAACTCGCAAACGTACTCCTTTGTTGGTGCTGTTACAACCTCTTCAACAGCCTCTTTGACCTCTTCCTCCTTGAGTAACGGCTCGCCACGCAAGTCCAATTCCCTCTCCTTATCCTCATCGCTCAAAATCAATGCATTACCAACCAGCTCAAAGATTCCCCCATGCATTACAGGAGGTTGCAATTTCCAGTACTTCAGCAAAGCTGTAAATGCTGCTCTATCAATAGCGCAGATTGTTGCAAGGTAATTGACACCGTATAATCTGTGTACATACCGTATAGCCATTGCTCTTGGCATTCCACCACGCATTCTTAAGTCCATAACTTCATCAGCCAGATTTCCTGCACCGCTACCACAGCAGTAGGTTTTTTCTCTAATTGCGTGTTCTGGCATTTCGTAGAAGTAGTTACAAACGCTTCTTACCACATATCTTGGCTCTTCGAAAAACCCCATACCTCTTGCCATATTACAAGGATCGTGCATAGTTACTTTCCAGTGGTTGTTTCTGCTTTTATCGAGCTTTATTTTGTTGTGCTTAATTAAATCAGCAGCAAATTCAAGTATGTGTATCATTTTTGTGCTTTTTGCATTTTCAAAGTAGGTTCCAGTTATTGGATTTACTGGCTCTTCCAAGTTGTCCGGAATGTCATGCATTGTAGCCATAAATTGGTGTTTATCCCTCCACATGTGTCCGCATTCTCCACCAATAATCCATTTGACTCCCAACCTCTTTGCCTCTTTGTAGATCTTGCCATTCATGTCTTGGGCACATTTGTAAGTGTAGAACGTTCCGAAGTTTCCGCCCTCTCCTGCCAGAGTACTCCAAGTGTATGTAATGCCATACCTCTCCTCAAGCTCATGGAAGAACATCAGGTAGCCCATTAATGTGAACCAGTGAGGCGTTGCAAAGTAGTCTCCAGATGGAGCAACAAACAGAATGTCTACCCCTTTCTTGTTAATTGGTACTTCAATATCAACGCCTGTAATTTCTTTAATGTCTTCAGCAGCGGATTCCAAGCTACCAGCCATGCCCATTGGTGATAAGCCAAGGTGATTTCCACTTCTAAGACATGCGGCTATTGAAATTAAGCTAAATCTATGTCCAATTCCAATATGTGTTAGCAATTCCCTTCCAATCCAAACAATCGTTGCTGTGTCAATACCGTATGGGCAGAAAACTGAACAACGTCTACATTGAGAGCATTGATGCAAGTAGTAATACAACTCTTTGATTACGTCCTCTGTCAAATCCCTCGCACCAGCCCACTTTCCAAAGATCTTGCCCTGCCAGGTAAAGTACCTCCTGTATATTGACCTCAATAATTCAGCTCTTGCCACAGGCATGTTCTTTGGATCTCCTGTGCCTAAATAGTAATGGCACTTGTCAGCGCAAGCCCCACATCTAACGCAAATATCCATCCAAACAAAGAGTTCCCTGTACTTCTTTCTAAATTCATCCATTTTGCTCAGAAACGTTTCTTTCCACCCTTCTGGTAGATGCCAGTCTTTTTCTAGGGGATTAAAGTCAGTATAGACTGGTGGAAGTGGAGCACCTTCCCAATCGCTCTTTCTTGCTGGATAGTGATAAATACCCTTCTTAAAATCCTTTTCAGTGATGGGTTTCAGTAAATCGCTCCAATTTGGAAACCTTTGCTCAATCTTAATCTTGCCCTCTTCCTCCATTTTAGCCACCCCCTCCTACTTTATATCCCCTTTCAGCAATCTCATCCAGCTGATCTTTATACATCTCGTAGTACTCTTCCCAAGATATACCTGTGTATGGTGGGTTCCAAGGATTGATGTATCTTACTGCTCTTGGATTGTTTGGTAGGTTTCTTGTTGGGCTAAACAGAATTCCTGCAGCATGCACAAGCTTGCTGAATGGGAAGTAAATCAGAAGTGCGGAAACTAGGGTCAGATGAGTGAGGAAGAATAGATCAAGCGGAGGTAGTACAGGATTGAATGTGACAATCCCAATTGCAAATCTTTTAACCCCCTCAATATCTACTGCCCAGAAATACCTCATTATAATCCCACTTCCAACCGTGGCAATGATTAGTATCAAAGCAAGCCAATCTGATGGCAACGAAATCGCTCTTTCTTTGGCTCCAACAATCCTCCTACCAAGCAAGCCAAACAGACCAAGCAATATCGTCAAATTGGTGACAAGTATCGTAACCATGTGTAATTCGGGTCTTCCAACCTCTAGTATACCATCCAAGGATTGAAGCAATAAAATCCAATCGGGAATCGGGGACGTGAAAAATCTTATGTGCCTCAAAAGTATTATTAACAAAGACCAGTGGAAGGCAATAGCAAACAACCATAGCCATTTGGTTGCCGTCTGCCTTTGTGTTTCTATGTAATACTTCGTATTTTTCCACAAGCTCCTAAACAAGAATACTTCACCAAGCATTCTGACAAACGTTTCCCATTTTGTGTATGGGCTATCAAATCTTGCCCTCGGAAGCCAATCCAACGATTTTTGTTGTCCAAGAGGTGTACAAATGTTTAGTGGTACTGGGGCTCTAGCCCAGTTGAATATCCTCACAAGTACTCCCACTACAAAGATTAGTATTGCAATATAGAATAAACCGACAAATAGGTAGCCAATCATTTTATCACCCCTTCTCAAAGCAAACTATATCACATGAAGCCTTTGCAATCTTGTGCTCCTTCTCAGCATGCTCACAGCATTCATCTAAATCAGTAAACACTGCCCCACACAACTCACACGTATATTCTTTGGCTGGTGCTGTTACAACCTCCTCCACAACTTCTTCTTCCTTCTCTTCCTCCATCATCTCTTTAAGTTCTTCCTCGGTTGGATAATCCTGAAAGACGCCTATTGCCATCTTGCCCAACACTGTAAAGATTAGCAACCCAACACCCCAGACACCAAGGGCTATGAATGTCTCAAGCATCGTGGGCCAGTACTCAACAACTGTATGGACCATTGAAGGAATGTAGCCAGGCACGATTAACCCCAAACCTTTGTCTATCCATATTGAGATGAAGATTAACGCACAGGCAAACACTAAGAGTTGCTCGTTCTTTCTTGTAGTTGGGTGTATCATCATCAAAACTGCAAATATGCCCAAGCCTATCGATGCCCAAATCCATGGCACTAGCTTGCCATATCCATCCATTCCAAACAGCAGATATGTCCAATGTGCTAAATGCTCAGGATGCTGTGAGTAGAAAACGACAAACAGCTCACAGCCCAGGAAGAACAAATTCACGATCATCGCAAATGTAACTATTTGCGCTACTTTATCAATTGCTTCCCTTCCAACATCGAAGTTCGCATACCTTTTTGCTATTATAGCAGCGATAATCAGCAATGAAGGCCCCGCAGCGAAAGCTGAAGCCAAGAATCTCGGTGCTAACAAGGCAGTCATCCACATTCCTCTCGCTACCAAGCCGCTATATAAATAAGCAGTAACTGTATGGATGCTTATAGCCCAAGGGATTGCCAGATAAATTATAACTTTGACATACCATGAGATGTCTGTATTTGTAATTCTGCTCGAAAGGATATACCATGCGATTATTATGTTCCAGAGTGCATATCCAGACAAAACGATGAAATCGAAGAACATCACCGAATTTGGTGAGGGATAAAGTATGACATGCAAAACCCTCATTGGCCTACCCAAATCAACAAGTACGAAAAGTATACACATCGTTACAGCAGCAACAGCCAGAAACTCACCAAGTGTTGTCATTTTCTCAAACTTGTGCTGGTTGTATATGTACGTTGGCAGTGCAACAACAACTGCCGATGCGGCAACTCCAACAAGGAACGTAAAGTTTGCTATGTACAAACCCCATGAAACTTCCTTGCTCATTCCAGTAATCCCCAAACCCACTTGCCATTGCACTGAATACGATGCTAAGCCTACAAGAATTAGCAGACAGAGAAACGCAATCCAGCTCCAGTAAAGTTTTCCACCTTTCAAAGCTTTCTCAAACATTACTTCTCACCCCACGGGAGTATGTAATAGATCTTAGGTTTCGTACCAGCACTGGGTTTTCTCACTATTGTGTACTCTTCTCCAAGCATCTTCCTTATTTCAGAGTCGAATTTGTTGAGATCTCCAAAGATCAATGCATCGTTTGGACATGCCTCCACACAAGCTGGCAACTCACCCCTATCAATTCTGTGATAGCAGAAGATGCATTTCTCCACAACACCTTTTGTTCTTGTTGGGAACATTGGATTTGTTATCTCTGCCAAATACTGCCTAGGATCAACCCAGTTAAACGATCTTGAACCGTATGGACAGGCAGCCATACAGTAACGGCAACCAATGCAGCGATGCCAGTCCATCATGACTATTCCATCTTCTCTCTGCCAAGTGGCTTGTGTTGGGCAAACCTTCGTACATGGTGGGTGGTAGCAATGGTTACACAAAATTAGTGTTGGCAACTCCTTGAACTCTCCAAGCATCTCATGTGTTTGTTCTGGAAACGCATTTTCAAACTTAACGAATGTAATCCACCAGATGTGATGTTTTCCCTCAATTTTTGGAATGTTATGCTCCCTTACACAAGCATCAATGCAAGCTTGGCAGCTCAATCCTGCGCATTTACTCAGGTCAACAATCATGCCCCATTGCGAACTACTGCCCTTCTCTACAGACTGAAACGCTGCTAACGCTTTTTCAAGTTGGCTCGCTGAAAGTATTACTCCTGCAAGTGCTGAACCAAATGTTACCAAAAACTTACGGCGGGAAATCATAGTAATACCTCCAATTTCTATTGGAGGAAGCTATCGAAAATAGTATATTAACTTTTTGGTTTTGTTTTGTTTATTAATGGGTTATTCGCCTTTTTCTCTGATATTGGATGGATGTAAATGATTAAATTGTTGAAATACTGTTAAATTAGAAATATCAAGGGTTTAATGTTCAAATTTTTTACCTACGATCATTTATAATTCATTCAAAACCAAGCATATATACTGTAAAATGTATAAGTTCGCTTATTTTTCTAAAAAACCCCTTCTAAAATGTATTTAAGCCTGAAAGATCAAATACCGTAAGATATTTATGTGGAAAGTTAAAAAAATTATCAACGGGGTGAAGAATATGCCATACATAGAGGTTAAGGGTAAGAAATTGGAGCTTGATGAGGATGGATGTTTGCAGGATTGGCAGCAGTGGGATGAAGATGTAGCTAAAGCTTTGGCAGCGGACGACAGATTTACAGGGGCTAAAGTAGAGCTTACTGACGAGCACTGGGAGATTATTCGCTTTTTAAGAGAATACTTCGAAAAATATGGTGTCGCTCCTCCAATCAGACAGCTTGTAAAGGAGGTCAAGAAAGCTTTAGGACCAGAGAAAGGTAACCTGCAGTATCTTTACAAACTCTTCCCACAAGGTCCAGCAAAAGACGCTTGTAGAATTGCTGGCTTGCCAAAACCAACAGGCTGTGTCTAAATAACCTTTATTTTTTGTTTTTTTGTTATGCTTAAATTAAATGAGAAGAGAGAAAAGATTCTCACCGTATGGCAGGATAAAATCTTTGAAAGATATCCTGTAAAGCCCTCTGTCCCTGAAATAGTTGGTTACGTTGAAGAATGTACGGAAAAGATTTTTGATAAGTTTGTTGAGGTTTACAACGGTGGAGATTTTGAGGGTGTTGAGGAAGCAGTAGATGATTTGATGCGTTATTTGGCTGTTGATGCCAAACTTAGTCCAGGACAAAGTGTAGAGTACATTTTCTTTCTGAAGGAGCTTATACTCAATGAATTTTCGCCTGATTTCAAAGAATTTATTAAAATCAACAACATTGTTGACAAACTTGCATGTATGGCTTTTGACATCTACACAAAATGCAGAGAGCACATCTACGAGCTTAGGCTTGAGCAAAAGGAGGAGGAGAAGAAAATGCTTGAGAGGGTCATATACTTTGCTGAAGTTTCAAAGACTGCAAAGCACCTTAACATCGATCCAATAGACGATGTTGATGCCGATTAATTCTACCGATTAATCAGATTAATCCTTAGCCTTTTTAGCAGCTTTTATCAGATTATAGACCATTTGTGGGTAAGACAATACATGTAGGTGTATGTATGTAGCTAAGGTGTTGTTTAAGACTATGCCATCATACCCTTCAATTCCAAATCCCCTTTTAACCTTAAATGCAAAGCTCAATTTCTTTGAAGGTAAAACCTTCGAGTAGTGGAACTCATGACCAATCAATGTGTCCCCTCTTCTGCTAATGATGTTGTTTTTGATAACCTTGTAGATTGAATAGCCGTGAGCCTGAAATCGTCTGTGCATTTCAGTTTTCAAAGGCAGAAATCCAACCATCTCGTATTCCTCATTGTTTACGATTATTGATTCGCTCAAATACATCAAACCGCCGCATTCAGCATAGACTGGTTTGTTAGACTCGCAAAACTCGTAAATTTGATTTCTTAGTTTTTTATTGTCCTCCAATTCCTTAGCAAAAACTTCTGGGAAGCCTCCGCCGATGTACAAGGCATCGATGTCTGGCAGTTTTTTGTCGTTCAACGCATCAATGTAAACCAATTCAGCCTTTGATGAAAAGGCATCGAGGGTGTCTTGGTAGTAGAATGAGAATGCCCTATCCATTACAACGCCCAACTTTACATTTGTTTTCTCTTTCCTAAACACAGGATGCTCATCAACCTCATCAAGTTCTTCAGCCCTTTCTGCTACTGTAACAATTCCGTCAACATCAACGTATTTTTCAACTAAATCAGCAAGTTTATCAAAAATCTCTACAAATTCATCCCTCTCATGGGCTGGAATTAAGCCGAGATGTCTGTCTGGAATTACTACTTCTTGTCTCGGAATGACACCAAAAACCCTCATCTTTGCAAGCTTTTCCGCAGCTAACCTCACTTTCTTAGCATGCCTTGGATTGCCAACTCTGTTTAGTATCACACCTTTTATGTCTACATCTCTGTCAAAAATCTTATAGCCCAACAGCAGTGGTGCTACTGTCCTCGACATCCTTTCAACGTCTGCAATCAGCAAAACGGGGCATTTCAAAATCTTGCTTATCTCAGCACTGCTGCCCTTCTCATCAATCGCATCGTGGGAATCGTACAAGCCCATGGTGGCTTCAATTATTGCGATGTCAGCATTTTTAAAGTTCCTTTGGAAGGTTTCGAGTATGTTTGCTTTGAACATAAAGCTGTCCAAATTTCTTGAATGTCTACCTGTAGCAAAATAATGAAAGCTTGGATCGATAAAATCAGGACCAACCTTGTAGGGCTGAACTTTATAGCCTCTATTCTTTAAAGCTCTCATCAAACCGATGGATATCGTAGTTTTCCCGATCCTACTTCTGATGGCTGAGAGCATTATCCTTGGAATGTGCATAGTGATTGAAAGTTGTTGAATATAAAATATCTTCTCCACTTAATTCATAAAAATTCATCGTGAACTCTCAACCCCAAAACCATCTATATGAAGAATAAGGTTAATGAAGGAAAACCAAAAATAAGCGGGTATTTCTGGTAAAATTGTAAGCTATACTCAAGTCGATTTATGAAAGAGTTGGGATACAACCAAATTCAATGCCCGTAAACAGCAACCCCTCTGCATAAAAAGAAAATTGCAGCATGCTCAGGAATACTCGCTCTTTCTCCTGCTTTGATTGAATAATCTTCCCCCATAATTTCAATTTTTGCCCTCCTAACTCCTCTAATCCTCACCCTTTCATCTCCAAAAACCACAGCATCATAAAATGGATTGAAATCCCTCAATCTATCTATATCAACCTCAGTGACCTTCAATCCCGTTTTACCGTGCAAAGAGTTGGGCATTCTTATTAACCTCTTAACATCTGCCGTGACAGGGGCATCGATGTATATTCGCAAACTCTCCGATATTTTTCCAACCAAGTCCACAACAAAATTTTTAACCCTCACCGATCTGGGCAAAAAACTCAAATCACCATTTTCCAGTTTTTGCAAATTCTCCACATTTGCCAGAATCGTGTAAACTCTTTCTGGATTTCTCACTCTGTATTTCTTCAAAATATCCATCAATCTACCCTTTTTAATCAGATTTTTAATGTATCTGGCTAAAATTCTCGAAACCTGCATAGCTTTAAAACTATCGTAGAATCTATTACCGTCCAAAATCTTTTCAGTGTTGACCATCAGATAGTCTATTATCTCCCTCCTCTCACCACTGTTCAGCAACTGAAAGTCTCTATCGTAAACATGGATGTGGTAGCCCCTACTACCGGAAAAAAATATCTTAATTTTTTTCTCATCAACACCCAGTTCAGTCGTTAATGCTCTATATAACTTGAAAACTTCCTTCTTCGCTCTGTTTAACGCAATTTTATAGGATTTTGATTTTAACGGTAGATGATCCGCATCGATGTCAAAGATCAAATCCGCTTTAATCCATCCCTTGTCTTCCATTTTTTCTCTGTTGGGCTTGACGTAGTACGCCGAAGAATAGTAAATATGAGCCGGTATCTTGTTTTTGACGTAAATCGAGAAGTCTTGAGCGGATTGGAAAGAGACGTGTCTGTTCATGATAAAATTGGGCATGTTCTCAACAAACACGAAAGCCCACTCCCGCCTTTTAAATTCAATTGGCATTTCAATCCTTGAAGAGGTGTAATACTCTCTGAACTTTTTAATTAGGAAGGCTTTTGTCAGTTCATCCACAAAAGTTGTAATCGAAAATCAAAATATACCTTCCGATACCGAGTTGATATTTGATTAGATTATAAAAATATAATTTATCCACAAATCAAAAAATCAATCAAAAATCAAACCTCATACAAACTCAGCAAATCCTTCAAAACGTTAATTAGTCTTTCACCTTTCTGCGTTAATATGTACTTCTCATCACTCTTCTCAACGATACCAT
>QMZC01000053.1 GCA_003662995.1 Archaeoglobales archaeon | reverse complement strand
ATATATATACTTGTTACAAATTCTGTGGTGTCCTAAAATAATAGGTTAACTACTATATTTTGAGATAGTTTTTTAATTCTGTATTCTTAGATTATTAATTAATGAGCTTAAAATTTTCTAATTTCGAAATTTTCAAAGATTCAAGAACAAAACAAGTTAACAAGTATATTAACTTGTTTTTTTTATTTTTATTTTTTGCAAAAATTTTTTAAGGTTTGTGGGTAACAAAATACATGGAAAGAGGTTTGGAGTTAGAAGAAGATGTTAGATTCATTGCCGAAAAACTTGGATTCAAGGTTGAATGGTGCGAGAGGTTAAAAATCGGAGATGATGAGTTTTTTAAGATGTTTCTATTAAAAGATGGAGGTAAATACGTTGCAAAGGCTTTTTTCAGAGAAGTAGATGAGATTGACGTTAAGACATTACTTTCTGAGTTGTATGAAGATATAAGAGGTATGATTTTTGCATTTGAAGGGTGCACAAAAGAAGCTCTTGCATGTGCCAATAGTAATGGCGTCAAGGTGTATGACAGAGAGTATATCGCTAATCGATTGAATATAAAAAAGCTTCTTGGAGAGCTAAAAATATACACTGATCTACACATGGCACTCTTGGAAGTTGCTGATAATTTAAAGAGAGGATTCAAAGAAATTTAGTTCATTGTTTTATTTGTTTTACTTTTTGTACAATTATAATTCGGTGCTCTTCACAACAATTAGTTTACCATTTTCTTCAACAAAAACAAGAGTTTCACCTTCTTTTAGATTAAACCTTTCCCTCACCTTCTTGGGAATCGTAATTTGGAACTTATACGTTAACTTACCCATTCCAAGAACTTCTCTTTTTCCAGTCATGTTTTCATTGATTTTTTGTAAAATTTTGTAGTTAAATAAATCCAATGATTTCGCAGAAAGTAATGGTAGTAAGGAAAAAAATATATACACTTCCACTCAAAACAATTGGGGGGTGAAGGTAGATACTTGGTCTGTTTGGTTTTAATGAAGTTTTATTGTTTTTCGTAGCACCTCTCTTGATATTGATAGTAATATTCCTTGCTATTAGATATATTATCAAAGCTGTAAAAGAGAAGAAAACAGAACCGACAGAAGTTGCAGAGACAATTAAGAAATTGGCAGAACTTCATGAACAAGGATTTCTTACAGATGAAGAATTTAAGGAAAGAAAAAGAAGGTTACTTGGGAAATTGTAGAATTGGACGTATGTAGAGCAAAATAGTCTCGGGTTGTAATTTTTATTTTATAAGTGTTTAAGTGTTGTAATTATTATGGACGTTCCAACTTAAAACATCCTAAAACATTTATTGAAAGGTGACAGAAATTGAGGGGGTTGCAAAGCCCAATTCACCAATTTCACTTGCAAATTTGTGAAGGGGGGTGGAAGAACGAATTCATATTACCGTTCTCCTTTTGAGATTCTCAGAGGCGTTAAAAAGCTATGCCTACACTTTTTAGACAGATTGCCGTTCTCTTTTTGAGATTTCTTGGATCAGCCCAAGCAACATAAACTCTACCCTCATACTTGCCGTTCTCTTTTTGAGATTTCTTGGATCAGCCCAAGCAACATAAACTCTACCCTCATACTTGCCGTTCTCTTTTTGAGATTTCAAAGAGAGACATTACATGGATAGAGTATGAAATAGATTTTTACTTGCCGTTCTCTTTTTGAGATTTCGCAATTCTGAATTACATAGATAACAAACAAAATGACTATATTGCCGTTCTCTTTTTGAGATTCTCTGATAATGGCAGAAATTGAAGGTATGCTGATTGGATACAGTATTGCCGTTCTCTTTTTGAGATTCCAAAAAGTAATGGAGTTGTAGGTGGATAGCATGGCTAAATTGCCGTTCTCTTTTTGAGATTCCTCAGGAACGATTGTATAGTGCGGATTTGTTGCGTCCCACTCTTCAAATTGCCGTTCTCTTTTTGAGATTCTCAATACTATTGCAAGCGATGATTATATCACAGATGAAACATTGCCGTTCTCTTTTTGAGATTCGGAGAAATAGACTGGAATACTGATGAGGAGTACAATAAGTACAATTGCCGTTCTCTTTTTGAGATTCAGAGAAGATGACTGACGAGGAAACGGAGAAGCTAAAGAAGAAAAATTGCCGTTCTCTTTTTGAGATTCCGAGGTTACAGAGATTGAGAAGGGTTGGGAAGTCGAATTCAAATTGCCGTTCTCTTTTTGAGATTCCCAGAATCGAGGTACGACAGGTGAGCAAGTCCTTTCTCTTCAAGAATTGCCGTTCTCTTTTTGAGATTCTAAAATTATAGGTGGAGCGAGAGGTTTGAGACTTGCTGAATTGCCGTTCTCTTTTTGAGATTCTCGTTGATAGCGACGATGTTATTGTTACCAACAGTGCAATTGCCGTTCTCTTTTTGAGATTCTTAGCTGAATTGGTGAACACACGACACGCTAAAATCGCTTTCGAAATTGCCGTTCTCTTTTTGAGATTCCTACGTTAATCTTGTACGTATCTTCACCATCGTAAGGGTATTGCCGTTCTCTTTTTGAGATTCTCCTAATCTTTCATCAGTTTTAGGATTCTCTACTTCCATCACAGTATTGCCGTTCTCTTTTTGAGATTCTGAAATAACCAAGGAAGAAACCGAAGAGACTGAAGGAAATGGCAAATTGCCGTTCTCTTTTTGAGATTCTACGACGATTATCCATGTGCTGTTGTTGTTTACAATAAACATATTGCCGTTCTCTTTTTGAGATTCTAAGGCAAAGTTATAGAGTTGAAAGACGTGGAATAAACAAATTGCCGTTCTCTTTTTGAGATTCTGAGGAAGGAGGAGCGTTTGATAATGGAATAACGAATAACAAATTGCCGTTCTCTTTTTGAGATTCCGACGAGGAGAGTGACAAAGTCATCGGGCACTGGTACTATGTAAATTGCCGTTCTCTTTTTGAGATTCTCCTCGTCGGAGAAAGAAGATGGATTCCAAAAGCATGCATAAATTGCCGTTCTCTTTTTGAGATTCATGGAGTTTGGTGATAGTGCTAAGTGGGATGGATTGTTGAGTGAATTGCCGTTCTCTTTTTGAGATTCGAAAGTAATAGAATTTTCAGACTTGATTGACAAATTACTCAACATTGCCGTTCTCTTTTTGAGATTCTGATTCAATTGGAGGTGAAAAGTATGAAGGAGGAGTTTGAAATTGCCGTTCTCTTTTTGAGATTCTTAACAGAGAGAGCAAAAGAACTTCTAGAAAAACTATTGCCGTTCTCTTTTTGAGATTCTAAAAATGGTAGAGGTAGTAAAAGACATAAAAGAACTAGAAAGATTGCCGTTCTCTTTTTGAGATTCTTGTTAGACTGCAAATTGAGGGTTCACCGTTTGCTTGATTGCCGTTCTCTTTTTGAGATTCTTTAGAGTGAGGTGGTTGGATGACTGTTGTGCTTGTAGCTGACTTAAATTGCCGTTCTCTTTTTGAGATTCACAGACAGAACACCTGTTGCAATCTGAGAGGCATCTAAACTTAATTGCCGTTCTCTTTTTGAGATTCTCAGAAAAGGCAAAGAAAACGATACAACGGACCCAGACCCAGTATTGCCGTTCTCTTTTTGAGATTCGAGGTTCGAGGAATACATAGAGCCTGATGATATTTATGAATTGCCGTTCTCTTTTTGAGATTCTGAAAGAGCGAAAGCAGTTTTGGGTAAAAAAGTAAAAGAAGAATTGCCGTTCTCTTTTTGAGATTCTACCAAAAACATGGTTATTATCTAAATTTAAGGTATTAGATTGCCGTTCTCTTTTTGAGATTCTAGGTTTGTTAAGATATACTGATATACCTCTGTCAGAATTGCCGTTCTCTTTTTGAGATTCGAGGACGAACTATACATACACTTGTCCAAATATATAGAGATCAATATTGCCGTTCTCTTTTTGAGATTCGACAATGTTATTGCAAGCGATGATATCATAGATGATGAAACAGAATTGCCGTTCTCTTTTTGAGATTCCAGACAGGAAGGCAACGAACTAGTTGCCGCTTGGGCGGGTCCGTTATTGCCGTTCTCTTTTTGAGATTCTAGATCACCATGCAAATACTTACCAGTAATAGGCAGAAATATTGCCGTTCTCTTTTTGAGATTCGGAGGTGGTGAGAATGTTCGTATATAAAATCAAAAAAGTTGATTGCCGTTCTCTTTTTGAGATTCACGAGCTTAGACTCGATGACTATGAAATCAAGTACGACCCAAATTGCCGTTCTCTTTTTGAGATTCTAGTTGCATTAGTATCAACAACCTCATGCTCAGTTGTTCCATTGCCGTTCTCTTTTTGAGATTCGCTGAGAACGAGTATGTCTTTGGTGCGTTGTGGAATGCTAGAGATTGCCGTTCTCTTTTTGAGATTCTCGGAAAAACCTATGGAGGGATTAATTACTACGTACTTGAAGATTGCCGTTCTCTTTTTGAGATTCCAGATCTATGGGAATGTCCTGAGTGTGGTAAAAAAATGTTAAGATTGCCGTTCTCTTTTTGAGATTCGAAAATACCTAAAAGAACTTGGAATACTCAACGAATACTTAACATTGCCGTTCTCTTTTTGAGATTCTCTAAGTTTATATACCTTTCGGTGGTGGTTTAATGTCATTGCCGTTCTCTTTTTGAGATTCTGAGTTCTACGTCAATACAAAGAACTGCAAGTGCGACGAAACATTGCCGTTCTCTTTTTGAGATTCCGATGTTAAAATTTCTCAAATCCATATTAATAACCTTTTTCCTACCTTCTTTTTCAAGATTTTATTAGTTTGTAGCTAATTGGGCTAGTACTATATAAAGAACAACCAATTTTGAAACAGAGGGTAGAGTTAACTTATATTAAACTCTAATCCAACAATTCCTGTTATATCAAAAAACAGTTTTGGATGACTCTCAATTCAACAATAATCTCAAAAACATTTTTATTTATGTCTTATATGAATAAAAATCCACATAAACCTTGCTATTTTTAAATCTCCAAAAATTTTTATTAAATACGTCTATATCAAATTTCTTTACACCTATTTCTGAATCCGCAGTTATAACACTTACTTTTATCAATTTTTATTGAGACCAATCCGATTTCATGTATCCGATGGATTTTGTTGATTATCGACACCACATAATTTTTTATTCCTCGTGTGAAGGGTTTGCAGATTTCTTTATCGTTATATTTTACTATAAGCTTGTAAACTCTCCCAAAATTCTCTTCTACGAGTAAACCGTAAGCTGCAGCCTGATAAAGATGTATTTTCAGAATTCTTTTTTTGTAGTTTGTATCCTTAAGCTCCATTACAGCATATCCATTCTCCTCTTTTCTGAATGCATCAACATATCCATAAATATTGTATTTTTCAGATTTTAGAAATGCATTAACATTCCACCCATTACTTTTCATCTTCTTCAAAACCTTACTGTGTTTTTCTCTTCCATTAATCATGAGTTCAGTCGTTCTCTCCTTAAATCCAAGAACCAAAACAAAATAGGGGATTCTGGGACAGTAAAGGTAATGCTTAATCAGACTGACAGGAAATTCAAATGACGATTGTGTCCTCATCCTCAAACACCTCAACTTCTCCAATAATTTCTCGCATAGAAAAACCTGGCTTGCAAATTACGAATACTTGAATGTTTCCCTCTCCCCTCAAATTTCTCTTTAACTTCCTAACTAACTCCTTCCTTCTGGATGAGGTAATATTCCCAAGAAAAGCGCTTTTCTGAATTCTATTTAAACCGAATCTCTTGCATATGTCTGAAATTCTCTTCCTTATCCTGTCATCGGAAATATCGTAAATTACAAGAGTAAACATAAATCATTCCAAACCATTTTGTTATCTCAGAACAAAGGGTTTGTATTTTTCTTTACCGAGTAGAAACCGCTCAAGCCTTCTTGCTTGGAGATGTATATGATACTCAATTGGCAACTTTCTACCATTAAACGTTACTTTGGTTGCCAATCTGTTGTTAATCTCAGATATAATCTCTCCCCTCGTCTTCTTTGTTAGCAGTCCATTCTTTTCTTCTGGTGATACTTTAAACACAGCCCTATCAACAACAGGTTGTCTGAACTCCTCAATGAGGTCAACAACTAAAGCAGGTCTTCTTGGATTCTCAACATGCAGAAAACCTGCAAATGGATCGAGATTTGTTGCATCAATTGCAAGCATCACATAAGACATTAGAATGGCATAACCGTAGTTTAATGCCATGTTAAATGCATCAGGATTGTCATACCTTTTTCTTCTACCGTTGATATTGTAGAATTGGGAGATTGTATTCCAGTATATCTCTGCAGCTTTAGCCTCTTCTTGAATCAAATCACTTTGAGAAGTACACTTATCCACGTTTTCCGCTCTCTTTTTTATTCCATAACATTCCGATAGCAAATCTCTACGCTTTCTATTCTTGATTAGCGACTTAAGCAAATAGTATTGGTTCAAAATTTTTCCCCTAACAAAACATCTTGCTAAATGCAATCCTCTCTCATCAAACTGAGCTTCGTATTGCTCCTTTCTAACCTGAACATTTGCCTTTTTAATTGATGGATAAAATCTACCTGCAATACTGCCGTTGGGATTCAGAATGATGATGTCAATGTTGTTCTCAGAGGCAAGTCTAAGCAAGGAGGATGAAAGAGATACACCACTACTAGCCACAACTATTTGCCTGATATTTCCTGCTGAGATTAATTTCTCACCATCTTCATTTTTTATATAAATCATCTTGTTTTTAACCCCAACAAAAACTCCATATCCCTTAATTATCACCTTCATTGCAAACACCATAGTATGAACAGTATTTTGGACATTCAGTGGGTTTACCGGGATCAATTCCTGAATCGACCAATTCTGCTATTTCATCCCTCATTTCTAAGAACTCTCTCCTGAGTTCATCACTTACAACAAAACCCTTCACATTAAAATGAACGTTTTTATTTATCCTAATATAAATCAAAAAACCGAAGTTCACATCAACTTCATCATCCGCTTCAAGAGCAAGAGCATAACCCGTAAGAGACAGTAAATGTTCATCCCTCTCATAACCACTTTTGAAATCCATGACAATACTATGTGGTGTATAAACGTCAAGTGACAGGAATTTTGACAAGCCTACAAGACTACCATCGATTTTTCTCTCCACAAATGGTGGTAAAGCCAATCCCACGATGTTTTCAACATCTATGTCAGGGTATTTTGATAAGATTTCATCAACCTTTGCAGAAACTTGCAGAACGATGTACCTATAAAGCTTGAAGCAATCTGAACATTCTAAATCAACACCAAGTCTTTTACAGATTTTTTCAGGAATTGTGGTGTTAAAAAAGAATTCTTCAACGATTCGTTCTCCTGTATCACAGCCATGATATACGGCTTTTTTTAATGAAGCGATAGTATCACGTATAACCTTGTGATATGCCAACCCTCTAAGCATATATTGATTTAATTTTGGCTTCTCCTTAAGTATATACTTCACGTAGACGTCTCTTTTTGTAGGGCAGATGCCATTTATGTCAGAAACTGAAATTTTTACATCGTTGATGGGTTCAATTGGTGGTCTTTCCCAAGAATATCCTCTAAGTTCTCCAGAAATTTGATTAACCTCTAATCCTCTTCGGAGAGCTCTTACTCTTTTCTCAATATCTCCATACAAAAACATGCTGAAATTCAGATTTTGTTGTTAATAACAATTTATTCAGAATTTCAGATAAATATTCAGATTTCTGATAATTCATCAGATCTGATGTAAAAAAACATAAATATTTTATTGACAATAAGAGAACAATGAAAATATTGGTAGCCACAGTTGGTGGCAGCGAAGAACCCGTTATTGCTGCCGCAAGAAAGCTCGGGCTCGATAAAGCAATTTTGATTACAGGTAAACAAGCATCTGAGGTTTTTGATGAACCCGTAAAGAATGATGTTAATCCGATAGCAGTTTCTGAGAGCATAAAGAAAAAACTCAAAAATCTGGGGGTAAAAGTTGAGATTTTAGCTGTAAATCCTTTTGATTTCGAAGAGTGTTGCATAAAGACGATTGAAACAATAGAAAAAGAGGTTTCAAATGAGGTTAATGTAATCGTTTCGGGAGGGACAAAGATTCAGGCTCTCGCCGCATCGTATGCCGCATTCATTTGTGGGTGCAGAATGTACTACGTTCAGGAAGCAAAAAATGGATCTGAGTTGGTTGAAATTCCTCTGACTTTTGCTGAGGTTGATGAACTTTCAAAATCGAGGAAGCAAGCACTCAAAGTTCTGGTAGATGGAGATGATGCGAGCAAAATCGCTGAAAAACTTAAGATAAGCAAGAAGACCGCCTCCCAGTATCTAAAAGAGTTAAGAGAATATGGACTTGTTGAGGCTATTAACGGAAAGGTGAAGAGGTATAGATTAACGTTTGTTGGTAAAATCTGTAAGGCGAGGTGGGGATGAGATGGATTTAGAAGCTAAGCTTGTAGCAATCGGTGGTTTGCTTCATGATATTGGCAAATTCGAACAGCGAGCTACTTTGCAGAAAAAGAAGCATCAAGAATGTGGTTACGATTTTCTCAAAAAATACACAGAAAGATATCTAAAAGAATACGATAAACTTCCGCTTTTTGCAAGATATCATCACAAAAACGACCTAAAAGAATTCAGTGGTGAGATTAGAACGAAAAATTTATTGAACATTGTTTGTGAGGCAGACAATATTTCTTCTGGAGAAAGGAGAACCGAAGATGAAATGAAATTCAACCTCGAAAACCCCCTTGAATGTGTACTTTCATCAATAAACATCGGAAAGGGAGAAGTGGAAAAGATGTACTACCCCCTCAAACTCTTCTCTTTAGAGAGTTATTTCTACCCTGTTAAACATTGCAAAAACACTTCAGATGATTACAGGAAGCTTTTTGAGGCTTTTGAGAAGGAGTTTGAGAATGCGATTAAAAACTTAAACTTCAACGTCCTTATGAGTGTTCTCGAGAGATATACAACTTTCATTCCAACAATGCTTACCGAAACTAACGATATTTCCCTTTACGATCACTTAAGAACTACCTCTGCTATAGCACTCTGCCTTTACCACTATCATCTGAATGAGCTTGACAAAGATCTTGAGAGGAAAATTGAGGATATTGTGGATAAGAAGTATCTGGTCGTAGGAGGAGACGTTTCCGGAATTCAGGAATTCATTTATACAATTACGAGCAAGGGAGCGTTGAAGTACCTGAGAGCAAGGTCTCTTTTCCTTGAACTCTTGGTTGAAGATGTAGTTATGGAGATTATCGAGAGACTTAATCTGACGAGAGCAAACGTTATATTTGCTGGGGGAGGCAGGTTCTACATTCTTGCTTATAACACAGAGAATGCGAGAAATGAAATAAAGAAGATTGGTGAAGAAGTTAACAAATGGCTTCTCAAACATTTCTGGGGAAAACTCTACTTTGCAATTGACTTTGTTGAAGTTAATGGCGAAGAACTGAGTAAATTTAGAACCAAAAAAGAATCCATCTGGGAGTTGATAAATAGAAAACTGAAGAAAAAGAAGTTGAGAAAGTTCTTAGATATCGCTAAAGTAGGAGATCTAATTGAAAACTATATTCCTGATTCAGAGAATTACGGGGAATGCGATGTTTGTAAAACCCCTGAAATTCTCCACGATGTGGATGAGAATAAAGTTTGCTCAGTCTGTAAAGAGTTCCTTGAAATAGGGAAAACAATTCCAAAATCTGATGGATTTGTTAGAGTTCCAAAAGATTCGGATGTGGAAAAGAAATACAGCCTTCCATTCTCAATTTTCATACCTTTTCAGAGTAAAGAACTTTCGGGATACCCTGAAGGGGTAAAAATCTATGTTAAAGAACTGAAAGAGATCTATTTTGGATTTGCCGACAGGTACGATCTCATCCCCATTAGTATTGGAGGATACTACTCCAAAGACGATAAAGGGAACGTTAAAGAATTTGACGAGCTTGCAAAAGGATCGGCTGGAGCTAAAAAGCTTGCAGTATTAAGGATGGATGTTGATGATCTTGGCAAAATATTTAGCATTGGTTTGAGAGATAACGAAACGATTTCGAGGGTTGCAACACTTTCGAGGTTCATGAACAACTTTTTCAAGAACTGCATTGATCTTCTATGTAAAGGGGATGTTTCTGCTAACGCTCCAAGGATAAAAAGTGAAAGAAAAGAGAAGGAAGTTGTCGTGGTTTACGCGGGAGGTGATGACTTGTTTGTTGTTGGTGCGTGGGATCACGTCTTTGAGTTGGCTTTTGAGATTGAGGATGCTTTCAGAAAATACGTGGGAATGAATCCAAACATTACGATTTCCGCAGGTTATGGTGTCTTTGATCCAAAGTTCCCGCTTTACAGAATGGCAGAGGTTACTGGAGACCGAGAAGAAAGAGCGAAGGAAGAAGGGGAAGTCGTTGCAAAAGTGGACGGTCTGGAGATTAAAAAGAAAGGGAGGGTTTATTTGGGTGATAGAGCAACTACGGTTGAAACCAAAAACGGAATTAAATTTAAGGAATCTTATAAGTGGAGTGAATTCAGGAGGATATGGGCAGAGTACATTACTAAGATCTACGATGATAGTAAACCAAAACTACTTGTACCGAGAACAGTTCTGCGAAGAATTCTTGACGCCAGAAAAGAATATTTAAAGAATTCAAAAGGCTTTAAATGGTCCGTTTTGCTCACCTACTATCTTGCGAGAGTAAAGGTAGGAGAAAATGGAAAGAGACTGATTGACGTAATTCCAAAACTCGCTTCAAGAGATCCAGAAAAAGCCAGAATAGGGGAACCACAGGATATCTACTTAATTGACGTACCTCTTAAATTTGTGGATTTTGCTGATAGAGGGGGTGGTTAAATGTCGGAGTTTGTTGAGCTATTTGAGAAAGGAGATTTTGTGGAATTGGGATTAGAGATATATAATGAGTTCAAAAGGATAGACAAAGACAAGAGGATACCAAGGAACAAAAAATACGAGACTAAATATAACACAGTAATTAAAAAACTAACAGAGAAATACGACCCTGTCAGGAAATCAGAAGACTTCTTTAAATTAAATGACTGGGATATAAACAAACTTTCTTTCATAATAGCTACAGACTCCGTAGCGAGAAGTCTAAAAACGAGTCAGATAAGAAGAATTTTGAATATGTCAACTGCAATTTACAGAAAAATCAAAGAACAGAAAAGTGGTCAAAGTGTAACCCGAGAAATTACCAAGTTGAGTTACACTTTAGCTTATACTTTGGGACGACATAAAGAGCTTGAACCTTTAGCTAGAGTGCTAAATAAAGCTGTTTCTAAGCTAAATGACGAAAAAGACTATGTGAAGGTTCATGACTTTTTGCAGGCTGTTGTGGCTTATCACAAGCTCTTAGGGGGAGATTAACATGGGAGAAGCAATTTTTGGTAAGGTTTTAATTAATGGAAAAATAAGGCTGAAAACAGGGCTGCACATTGGTGCTCAGACAGAAGCAATAGAGATTGGAGGGGTAGACAATCCGATTCTAAAAGATCCAAACACTGGCGATCCATATATTCCAGGATCATCCTTAAAGGGGAAGATGAGGAATCTTTTTGAGAAAGCAATGAGTGCCGATCAACCTCCGGAAAAAAGAGGTCGGGGGGAAAATAAGTGGTTTAATAGAGAGATAGGAGACGTGTATATTCATGCATGTAACACACTTGAAGATGCTGTAAAATGTCCAGTCTGCAGACTCTTTGGCATTTCAGGAAAGGAAAGAGGAGATAAAAACTATCCATCAAGAACGATTTTCAGAGATGCACATCTGTGTAATAAAGATGAACTGGAAGAAGTTATCGAGATTAAGTATGAAACCGCTATAGACAGAATAACCTCGGCAGCAAATCCAAGACCGATGGAAAGGGTTGTTCCGGGAGCTGAGTTCGAGTTTGAGATCGTGTACAACATTGAAAATGAGAATGAAAAAAAAGAAGACATCAAGAACTTAGTAAACCTTATGAAAATGCTTGAAGACGATTACCTTGGCGGTTCTGGGTCGAGAGGATATGGGAAGGTTGAGGTAAAGATAACAAGAATCGTGGAGAGACCAAAGGATTACTATCTCAATGAAGGTGCTGAGATAAAGCTACTTAACAAAGAGGATGGAGTTAGACCTGAAGAGGCACTTAATCAAATTCTAAAGTAACTATGAGGGCTAAAGTATTCAAGCTTTATTTCGAAACACCTCTAAGGATCGGAGAAGCAGGAATCGGTCTTGAAAGGGCAGGGGATATTCTGCACTCAGATACCTTGTTTGGAGCGATAGCAAATGCACTCGCAAAGTTAAATGAGGACGTTGAAGAGTTAATCAATAAAGTTAAGTATGGTGAGCTGAAATTCAGTTCCTGCTTTCCTTTTGAAAACGAAACATACTACCTGCCAGCTCCACAACTGCCAGTGGAGAAAAAGTGGAAGTTTTTATCGCTGGAGAATTTTGAAAAAGTTATTTCCGGAGAGATTCAAGACGTTAAAGGAGATGAAATAAAATCTGTAAAAAAACTCGAAATTCCAAAAGTTGTGCTTGACAGAGTAACGTCTAATTCTGGAATATACTACCTGACTGCTGTGAAATTTGGCGATAAATCTGGACTGTATTTCACTGTGGATGGAGACGATGGGGTGATTAAGCGAGCCCTTAAGTTTCTGCAGGATGAGGGAATAGGAGGAAAGAGGACGTGGGGACTTGGAAAATTCAAAATAGAAGAAGACGAGATCCAAATAAGAGAAAAAGGGGATTGTTATACAACACTTTCCCTAACATATCCAAAGAATCTCGACAGCATAGTTTACTGGAAGCCTGTAGTAAGAAGTGGGTGGATAAATACAGCAAAGGCAACTTTGAGGAAGCCTAAAGTGATCATGGCTTCTGAAGGATCCGTTTTTAAAGATGCTGAAGAAGGAGACCTTGTAAACCTAAGCATTGCTTACAGTGACCTTTCAAAAAAAGCGGGGCATGAGGTGCACTTGAACGGTAAGTCATTTCTTGTAAGGATGGTGGTCGCAGATGAAACTTGAAATTCTTACACCCGTTCACATCGGCTCTGGTGACAAGTATCTCTCAATGGATTTCGTGATAAAGGGGAATAGGGTAGTGTTTATTGACCCAATGAAGTTTTTCGAGGAAATCGAAAAAAAGGGATTAGATCCAGTGGATGTGGCAAAGGAGATTGGCGAAGGTAAAAAATCTATCGAAGATTTTGTGAAAGACCTATCCAAAATAAAAACGAGAGAGATTGCCTTTAACGGTAGAACGCCAAGAAGAGAAATTCTGGCACATATAAAAAGCCGGGAAAAACCATACATTCCCGGGTCATCCATAAAAGGCGCGATAAGAACTGCAATTCTATGGAAAGAAGTGAATGAAAACAGAAAGCTTCTTGAGTGGACTATCAACCATATTAAGGAGAAGTTAAGGAGGAGCAAAAAAGGATATCTTGAAAAAAGGGATTTAACGAGGCTCGATGATGAGCTTGAAGAAAAAGTGTTCAGAAAAGCCAGGCTCACTGAAAAGAGGGGAAATCCAAAGAATGACCTTCTGAGAGCCCTACGTATTTACGACTCTGAATTTATTGATGGTTTCAGTGTTTACCAGATAAACTTTCTCGGAATGAGAAACTTCAGTGTACTTGCAGAATGTTTGGATGCTGGACAGAGAGCTAAAGTTGAAGTGGACATTGATGAGTTCGCCCTGCAGTATTTGAGCCAGAAACTGGATTACGACTACATTCTTTCCGTAACAAGGGAGTTTGCAGAGAAAATAGTGGAAGTTGAAGTTAATCGTAACTATCCACCAGAGGTTAAAAGGGAGTTTAAGAATGTTCTCAGAGCAAATGGAATCATTTTGAGACTTGGGTGGGGCACTGGGTGGTATTCTTCAACAATTGGAACTCTGTTGAAAACACACCCGGAGTTTGAAAGTATCAGGAAAAAGATTGGACTTGGCAGAAATCCAAGAACAGGAAGGTTCAGCAGAGACTTTCCGTTGATAAGAAGAATAACATCTGACAGCAGACCCTTAGGCTGGATCTCAATCCATGAGTGATATAGTAAAAGTAACAATCGAATTCGAAGCTCTGGAAAGCAAGATGTTCAGGATGTATTCTGGAGCATTTGTAAGGGGTTTTGTTTATTGGGCTTTAAGTAGGATGGATAGAACCTTTGCTGAAAAACTCCACTCAAGCAAAACTCTCTCTCCATTTTCAGTAACACCGGTTATGTCTGGTGATGGCAATCCAGTAAATAAGCTTGAGGGAGGAAAGGAATACAGTTTCTCCATAACCTTCTTCGTCCCTGAAATAGGGGAGGCACTGAAAAACTATCTCACCTCAGTTGATGAGATATATTTCACAGCTGTACAGAATCCACTGAAAAAAGTTAAGGTGAAGTACTGCGATGAGGAATTGCTGATGGATAAACCAATTAATAAATTCCGAGTTGATTTTGTATCGCCTTGTTATTTCAGAACTCCTTCCAACAATTATAGGTTTATACCTCTCCCTCTACCAAATCTAATGTTTAGGAGTCTTGCAAGACTGTATTCTGCATTTCTTTCTGAAATCCCACAAGAATACAGAAACTGGCTTGATAGAGGTGGAATTGCAGTTTCTGGTCTGAAAATTGAAACACAGAAAGTTCTGCTGAAGAAAGGGAAGTGGGCAGTTGGGTTTTGTGGTTATGTGAACTTTAGCTTACCCGAAGACACATATAACGACGAATGGGCTGAGATCACATCCAAACTTCTAAATTTTGGCGAGTACTCAAATGTCGGAGGTAGCAGAACGTCTGGTATGGGTGTTATTAGGAGATGTGAGTTAAAAAAGAATGGCAAAGACTTAGATGACTAAATTATTTCCAAATTCAGTTGTAGTTTATCGGTAAACTTCTCCTGCTCGTTTAGCTTAAGAAATTGTTTTTTTGCTCTCGAAGAGGATGCTTGTCGAGAAATGGTGAGTAATTGTTTAAGGTTTGTAGTTAATGCATGTCTTTTGCTTTATTATGGTTCGAATCCACAATAGCGATATATAATTTTTAAATTGGACATCATCCTTTCTCTGGATCCAACAACCAACTTTTTATCTCCGGCCTCTTATTCTCGAGCCACCGTACGTATATTTTTTTACGCATAACTTTCAAGAGAGTATATTCAAGCAGAAAACCGCTGTGTGCAAAGAAATTTCTCTTTGCGCTGGTGCTTTCACTAAAGTTCTCACCGTATTTAAGTTTGCCAAAAAGCTCTTCTTTTCCCTCCTCAATTTTTGCCCTCTTCATAGTTTCTTTGATCTGTTCTGTATCCCTCAGGAGGAAGTACTCATTCACGCCAATACCCAGATTTTTGATCCGATAAACGGTCGAAAATCTACTAAAGATTTCTTCGATTTCTGGTTTGGAGAGGGTTTTTACAAATTTCTGAATGCTCTTGTAAAGTGCTGTTGAATAAAAGATGTTTGAAACGTTAATACCATCAACAGGCAACCCCTCCATTAATTTCTCCTTTTCGATTGGTTCCAAAAAAGCTTCCACAAAATCTACAATTTCTTTTTCTATCTCTTCAACCGGTAAATTCATATCGAGTAACTCGTAGAATGCCAGTGGTACGTTTAACCTTATTGCATTGAAGGCAATTTTGAGCTCTTCAGTAACTTTTCTGACATTTCTTTTTAGCTCACTTTTTTCTTTGTTTATCCTGCCAACCTTCTGTCTAAAGCTCTCAGGGCATTTTCTGACTATTTTGTCAATGTTTGCATTGGGTAGTGAGAAGAATGCCTTAACGTCTATAGGTTGTATCTCTACCTGATAACTGTACACATCCTTTAATATTGGTGGAGAAAAGACTGTGTATGCTTTAACATGCGAATTTTCCTGCAATAGTCTCTCCAATTTTCGGTATGTCAAATACCTTTTTGTCGCCTCAAGCATGTTTAGCGGATAGATGTTCAGTCCAGTAGAAACATCAATGTAGAACGTCTCGGGTCTAATCTTGAGAAAGTGGAGAAATATAGACGTAGAAATCGCTTCGACATTTCCCGTATACCTCACATATCCCCCATCTTTTTTGTACTCACCAATAGAAGGTACTATTAAAGCTTCAAAGTTGTGCATACCCTTCTCATTTAGTTTTTTGCAGATTTCCTCCAAACTCCAATTTAAAAGGAGACTTTCAGGGACAAAAATTGTTAGTTTTACGTTTCCTCCACTTTCTCGAATATATTTTCTTAAAGCCTCTGAACAAAAACAAGACACATAACTTTCTCCACCTATTAAAAATTCTTTCTCTTCATACTTGTAGGGTTCTCCTATAACTTGAAAAATGTGAATCATCTGACGAGCACCTCTGCAAATTTCCGTCCAAAATCACTCACCTTGAATTTTTTACCAACTCGATCGATTAATCCATGATTTATCAACATATATCTCTCTGAAGCTGTAAGATCCTCGATCTTCTCGTTGTATAGTATATCGACAAGCCTTCGCATATAATCTGGTGGAATAGGAATTGTGGGAATTCTGATGACTTGGTAGTCTCTTGGAAACATGAGTGAGTTGAAGATCCTCTCTTTTTCTTTGTAGATCTTTATCTTTTCCTCCTCGCTTTCTGCTATAGAAATCCTTTCTATATCTGATCTAAGATTTTCAAGCATTTCATTCACTATTTTAACATCTGGTGATACAATGTGAAAGATTCCATCGACATTCAAAAACTGACCGAGGATTGAGAGGGTTATACACATATTTTTCCTT
>QMZC01000052.1 GCA_003662995.1 Archaeoglobales archaeon | reverse complement strand
TTATTTTCTCGTAAGCAATGAGGACTTGAACCCCTTTGTAAGCTTTAAATCCGTTGAGGTTTATAATATCACCATCATCCCACGCAAAACCCTCCAGCAAAAGAGTATTCATCTCTTCATTCTTGGCAGCGATGAAGTAAGTGTTTTTGTACTTTGATAAATCGGTCACTTCTAACAGCTCGCTCAGCTCGTCTTTAGTTAAATTTCGGTAGTTCCATTTGAATTTACTTTTTGTTATTCTAAACGAGAAAGAGTCGTTACCCTCATGCACAAAGCTGAATATTGTTTTGTCTTCTGGTTTAAGAAGGGGAAAAGCTACTAAGTCTACAGAATACTTCTGTTCGGGCCCACTAAAACTAAAACTGATTCCCTGGAAGACTACAGCATTCCAAGATCCTATTAATTCCTGGATTTTTGCCTTTCCCTCAGGCATTTCAAAAACCTTCATTATACCATCAGGAAGCGTGAGATTTTTGGGATCTTCCTTTCCGAAAAGTTTCTTCAGTATCGTTTTACCCGGTTGTGGATAGAGTTGCGCGGCGGGGACAGGAGCTTTACTTGTGTTCTCCTTCCATACCTCAGTTTCGTTCTCAGAAGGATTAATTTCGATGTGAATCAGATGAGATAACTGAGTGTAGGCAGAAACAGCGACTGCAACAAAAATTATTGCCAGAAAACATATCAACAGAAGAGTTCTACTCACTCTACCACCTCTATTTAAAATTTTTGAGCTCTCTTCAGGCTGACTTGCAATTTCCGATCACATTCAATATATCCGCACTTTTTGCAGGCATAAGCAACAACCTCTACTTTTTCTTTTGATGTGTATGTTAATACCCCTCTTTTCTCAGGAAATCCTCCGAACCTGATTGGCTCCTTAAACTTGCCTGGATACGTTTTTCCAGCTTTCATCTCACCACCACACTTTGGACAGACTTTTCTTCCATCCAATCACCTCCTAAGTAATTGTGGTAACTATCTTCTCCTTGCTGAGATATCTTGTCAGATATCCCGTAAGAACTACAAGAAGCAATGAGGTCATCATCAATGCTATTTCAATAAGCGAAGAGATGCGATAACCTTCTCCAATTAAGCTAAGACCTCCAAACAGAGCACCGAATATTATCATGAAGATTACCGTGCCTGCTATTCTGACTTCTTTCATTCCAGCAAGCAGGTACAGAAATCCTATCAGGCTTACAGCAGCGAGAACGAAAAGAGGAGTGGTTACAAGCAAATGCAGAACAAGAATTGGTGAAGGAAAGATGATTGATTTTAAGAGAATGCTTGAAATCAGAACAATTAAGATAGCTGAGAAAATGGCTATGGCATAGGATGGAATCGCAGAACCAAGAACTTTACCAAACCATAGCTTTCTCAAGCTAACAGGTGTGCATAGCAAAGTTTCTATGATCTTATCCCTCTTTTCCCTGAAGAAGATCCTTCCAGTGGAAACGTATGCAAAGAAGATACCCATTACCAAGGGAATATAGAAAACAGCCGTATCAATTGTTTCAGGAAACTTTTTGACACCCAATGCAGCCATGACGGAGAAGAACACGGAGTAACCTACGGTAAAAAGCAGAGAGCTTTTATTCTGAAGTATTTCTATGATTTCCTTTTTAGCAACAATGAACTCTTTTCTCATTTTCTCCTCCTTATTATTTCCAAATAAATATCCTCCAATGTCTTCGTTACTTTTCTGATCTCTTCAATTTCTATACCGCTTTCTGTAAGTATTCTCAGTAGATGGGATTGCTTATCTTCCCTAAACACGAAAGTTATTATTTTTCCATTAATGTTGCAATCGGAGATACCGAGTGAATTAAGGATTTCTAACGCTCTTTTAGCACTCTTTTCATCAGTCGTTGAGATAGCAGTTACAGGTTTGCTGAATTTCTTTCTTAGATTTTCAACAGCATCACAGACCATTAACCTTCCTCTTTGAAGAATCGCTATTCTATCACATATTCGCTGAACTTCATCCAGATCATGCGAATTCAGAAATATCGTTCTGCCCTTCCTTGATAGTTCAACTATGAGATTCCTTACCATTCTTTGTGCTTCTGGGTCAAGACCTGCAGAAGGCTCATCAAGGAATAAAATCTCTGGATCATGGATTATTGCTCTCGCAATCGCGAGCTTCCTCCTCATCCCCTTAGAGAACACTCCAACCTTTTCCCTCCTTCGCTCATAAAGTCCAACAAATCTGAGCAAATCCTCAATCTTCTCTTTTCTGTTTGAAACGTCATAGAGCTGAGCGTAATATTCCAAATTATCGAAGGCAGAGAGGTCTTCATACAAACCATCGTTCTCCAAAACCACACCTACTTTCTTCCTTGCTTCATCATCCTCAGCTAAATTCTTTCCCATCACGATTGCTTTTCCAGAAGTTGGGTTGAGAAGTCCTAGAATTATTCTCAGAGTTGTGGTCTTTCCAGCTCCGTTAGGGCCCAAGTATCCGAATACTTCACCTTCCTCAACCTCAAAGCTGATTCCATCCAGAACCTTTCTTCCATTAAACTCCTTTACCAGATTTTTAACCTCTATCACCTTCATTTTATCACCACATGCTTGGAGAATAACTAAATTCAAAATCATCAACTTTAGCGACCAATCCAAGATTTGTGAACATACCTCTGAAAACACCTCTGTATTCTTCTTCCGGAATTTCTTCTCCTGCAGGGAGTTTAATGCTGAGCATCACACCTCCCAGTTTATCAATTTTGATCGTGTATTCGTGATTTCTGTCATGGTAAATTATTCTTGTATTTGGAACAATGTAATCTATTGTGCCAATTTTCTCATTCCCGCTGTAAAATGTTTCCTCACACGATCCCTCTCCGAGAGGAAGAGAGAAAGTAGAGTTGCTGCTTATTTCTTTAAAATTGGTATAGACTGTTTGCAAGTCAGGTATTTCTTTTATCAGGATTTTGGGCTCATGATTGCCGGTGATTGTGTCCTTGAGCTGTGATAGATGGTATCTTGCTTTTTGCTCATCAAAACCAAACATCAGTTCAAACTTTTCAGTAATCCATTCATCAGGTGGAAGATTTTTTAGTTGGAAAGTAGCAGCCTTGCTCTCGTTGAAGAAGGAAATGCTCGTCTCACCACTGTAATCTCCTGGTAACCATGCTGAAAAACCCGAGTCTTTTGTATAATAAAACTTCATGTGTACAATTCTATAATCTTCGCCAAGCCTTTCCTCCAATTCTCTTATATCTGGATGCAACCCGAGTTTTTGCTTTGTGTTGACGTAATAAGGACCATCAACCGTATATCCTGCCTTTTTCGCATTGGATATAATTCTATCGTAATCGATTTCTCCGAGATTCTTTCCACTGGTGAAATAGTAAGCATGATCAGAAGATATCAGAATTGCTGCAAACAATGCATACGCTATTGCTATCAAGCCTGCTAAAAGTATTAAGCTCATTATGATTTTTTTCGTTCTTATCATTCTTTTTTACCTTACTTTCTTCAATTTCACAGCAGTTCCATAAGCCAAAAGCTCTGCAGCTCCAGCCATTGTTTGCGAAGTCGTAAACCTCACATTCACAACAGCATCGGCACCAAGCTTCTCAGCTTCTTCAATCATTCTGCTAATTGCTTCTTTCCTCGCGTCAGCAAGCATGTCGGTGTAAGCTTTTAGCTCTCCACCAACTATGTTCTTCAAGCCTGCTATGATGTCTTTTCCAATGTGCTTAGCCCTCACTGTATTTCCGAAAACAACTTCCAGAATTTCAATCTCATATCCCGGAATAAATTCCGTATTTGTTACTATCATTCCAACACCTCCTATATTCCAATAATAATCCAATAATCCAATTTTAAGGTCAAGATTCAAAATATCCACACCTTCGTTCAACCTTCCAGCTGACATCAAAGCTCCCTCCAGCACCTTCTCCTCTAATAACAACCTTATGCCATCCGCTTTGATTTGTCTCTATCTTTACACTGCTCGCAAAACTCCCCTTCTCAAATTGATGCTTCCATAAAACTTCTCCAGCTGGATCTCTAACCTCTATTTCGATGCCACCCTCATCAACTGTAATGCTGTAATTCAGCAGGATGCAATCGCCTATCTCAACCTTGATTATCCTTTCTTCTGTGCCTGTAAACATGCTGTAGCTACATTTTATGCTGTCCAGATCACTGAACTCAACCCATCCAACCTTAATCTCAGAATTTTCGGATATAAACGAAGTTCTTTTTACAGCATCGCTTGAAAATCCAACCAACACAATTAAACTAATTCCAATTAAACCAATTAAAACCAACTTTTTCACTCTACCGCCTCCGATTTCAGCTCATCAAATTCAAATTCCTTTTTCCTGAATAGATAACCAATAGCTGAGTAGGGTAAAGCAATTGTGAGAGTAATTAAAACAAAATCCTTGGCATTCAACCACTTCTCAAAGACTGGTATCGAATGGTATGAGCGAAGAAGAAAGAGTGTTTCAAATGCCGCCACAATCATTCCGACTAACAGTAAAACGGGAGTTGCGGTTTTTCTTTTTGAGATTATGTAAAATATAAGAGTTGCCGTGGAAGCTGGAAGTATTATTTGTACGATTCTTCCAAGAAACATCCACAAAAACTCCCATGCGCTCATCCATAGCATGTCTAATGGAAGAAACAAGAACAGGTATCCGAATGGGAGAATCCACAAAAGATGGATTTTCTTCAAACAATCACCTCCTCCAATCTTCTTCTAGGTGTATACTTTGTTGGCTTCGTATAACCGATGCGGAACATTAGCTGAGGAAATTCCGCTATTCCTAACAGAGTTCGCAACTCTTTGCGCAATTCTGGAACTTCTATCGGCTGATTGAAGAAAGCAATGCTCAGATTTAGTTTTGTTGCCATTAGCATGACTTTCTCAAAAGTAACTCCCACTTTAACCCAAGATAGTTTGCCATCTTCAGTAGAACTCAATATTCCAATTATCGGAGCTTTGTTAGCAAGCTCTTCATCCTTCTTAGCCTGTGATTTGCTTATGTCAAAAGTTCTGATGAAAAATGAGCCGAACAAAGACATAATGCTTGGAATACTGAATGCATAGCCAGCCATTCCATCTCCTGCCTTGCTCCAGTTGTGTCTGGGCCAAGAAGCAAGCTCTTTGCGAAAAGCTTTATTGCTGAGCTGAATTTTATGTGCTAAAGAAATAAGCTTTGCAATTTCAGACTTTGTTTTCTGATCTGTGATCAAATCCAGTCTTAAGTCATCAACACAAGCTTTAAGCTTCTGAAGTTTCTCCCCCTCTATTTCTTTCGGTTCATACTCTCCTCTATTTGTTTGTCGGAGGAAAATCTGGGAAAAGAGCTCTAAGTCCGTTTCTCTTTTATCGGGATATAGTTCTATAATTGCCACCAACTCTCCTTCTTCTCCGGTAAAATATTTCAGTTTATATCCAAATCCGAAGTGTTCTGCTGCAAGGAGCAGGTTAGAGATTGCACATCCAACGCTTATATAAAGCTCTCTTTTTTCGGGATCAACTTCATGCAGTTGTCTTGTAAAATCAACATAGATTTCAATGTTATTTCCTTTTATTGAGAACTTCCAAGGCTGTGTGTTGTGGGAGCTTGGAGCTAACACTGCATAATTAATCAAAAATTTAAGCTTATCTTCCATTGAATCTTTTTCAGGAAAATCCTTCTCTTTCACATACCAATTCATTTAAACATCTCACCCGTACCTCAAAGCTTCTATTGGCTGAAAATTGCATGGAGTATTGTAAAGAGGCTTCATACTCTCGCCTCAAAACTGACCTTATCGGCAATTCTCTTTCTACCTCCATCCTCAATTACAAACGTAAGATTGTATCGACCTTCCTCAATGCCATAAATTGTACCTGAAATTATGGCTAAGGAACAGTTGTCATCTCTGAAAAGTGTAATGTAGAGATCTTTTCCTTCCCTTGCATACTCAACCTTTGAATCGTTGCTACAGCACGTTAACAAGGCAAAATTTAACTCACAAGTCCTGTTAGACGGACACCCAAACTCAATCCCACCTATCTTGTCTTCTGTTATATCGAAAGTTCTTTTCTCGTATCTTATTTCATATTTGAAGTTCTCTGAATTCTGTGAATAGGCTGGATAAAAATAGGCAAATACTGCTGTTGCTGTAAGTAATGCTAAGATTACAACTGCTTTTCTAATCATTTCTCGTCACCTCCCCACCTCTAACCTTTCTGTAGAAATTTAGCATTGAGATTGCCAGACATGAAGCCCATAGAAACTCTAAGATTGTCAGCTTTACATCAATATCTGGTCCATAGGTTGGTACATTTACTGTTAGGTTGCTCAACAGTCTTACAAGCGGGTAGAATCCAAGTATTGTTAAAGGCAGAGCAATTTGTTTCATTTCATCACCCTATCTACAACAGAACTTGAAGCAGTAGATTCATACAAAAGCATTCCATCCAAACTAAAGATCTCTATGTGATATTCAACATATGAGCTCTCGTTTATTGGAAAAGTGAGAGTTATAGTGCTTGTGTTATAGAATATACCATCTCCACACTTCACGGTTCTATTATTCTCCTTGAACTGGTAGATTACCTCATAATCTCCTTTTTTAGTAGGAACAAATTCAAGCACAAAGCGATCGTGATATCTACCTATATTTTCCTTGAAATCAACCGAACCTACTGGTTGTTTAGATGATCTAACTGGAGGCAAAATTTTGACTCTTCTTTCTCCATCTTCCATCCATTCAACCCTTATTTTTACCTTCACTTCCGTCTTTGGAATCGTTTTTTCTCTGAGGTATTTAGCATGTATGTTGATTTGCCCATCTGGCAACAAATTCTCTTTCACTTTTACAGGTTTTTCAGCAATTTTACCATGATATTCATCTATGAAAAGTGCAGTAATTGCCAAGTTCTCTGCCTCTTTCTCTCCCTGATTCCATATAGTTCCGTTAATTTCCACCTTCTCCATTCCAGAGTCTCCTAAACCCTGGGTTACTACATAATCGTAGGCAATGTCCACCTCTCTTGGTTCAGGTGTAATTTGTACGTAATTTACTATACCTACGCTTACAATTACTACCAGTGCAATAACTACTAAAGCGATTGCAAGCCTTCTCATCTCTTCACCTCTCTTTCAATTCTCATTTTTCATCACCTCGTCTTTGACCATTTGATCATTTCATTTTGAACTGACTCGCTCCAATAGGTTATTTAATCCTTTTCCACTGCTTATTTTTCAAAATAAGCTTTCAGAAAACTGAAATTCGATTTTAAAAGCATGAAATCAGACTGCAAAATTATGCAATAGGATTGCAAAAAAAGGCAATCCTTGTGTTACATATCTGTATACGAACCCCTCAGAAGATAAAGAAAAAGATAATGGATTTTTTTTAGTATGCTGGATTTGTTACTGTGGTTTACTGTAATAGCATCATTCTTCTACGCATACACAAGAACAGGACTGAGAGCATTCTGGATTATGGGAATAGTATTGATCAGCTACATGATAACGCCTTTGCTGATGGGTTTTACTGATATAGATTCCTTTGTAATGCTTTCATACACAAGGATAATTACCCCACTCCTCCAGATTTTCTCCGCTGTTGTAATACTACTTGCAATATCGAATCTCAGTAAGTTTTTGAAGCAAATTTGGTAAAAATGAAGAGTAATGGCAAGAATTACTAAATAAGCGAAGTTTCTGAAGAAGTTCGTAGAACACAATGATAGTACTGCTTACAGTTTATATACCCAATGCAGTACTTATCAATGAGGGTATAACTTGATTTAAACCATGTGAAATCCATGATCCAATCAGGTTCTTCGTCTTATAAGTAATAATTCCCCATAACATTCCTTGCACGATAATTAAAGAGGGTTGAGCAAGTATAAACGCTGAAACAGAAGTGGAATAAGCAACTTTTAGGTCTGTGATTCTCCAGATTACAAGTAGGGGAAAAAGAGTAAAAAGGATAAATTTCCCAGTGAAATATCCAAGAATAGGTTCAATTATCTTACCCAAATCAATAGTAATTCGATATCCAATAACAATAACAATTAGATTGCAACAAATGAAAATTATTATCACTTTTCGCAGGCTCTCTCTTCTCCATTTTAGACAGTATATTAAAGGGATAAGTGGAGCAAAAAGCATCAAGGCTATCTGAAACATTCCAAGGTTAAGGGACATTATTACATATTCTTTATGAAGATATAAAACTCCTCTCTGAAAGTTACGCATTAGGACAAGTCTAAAGAAAGATAGCGAAATATTCCTTCTTCAGGTTCCCACCTAAGAAGAAGGTTACTGTCGTCAGCATCCACAGGGCGAAGTATACGACCTATTTTAGCGTATCCACCATAGAACTCACCCTCAAATAGTTCATTCCCCCCTATAAATTTGAGGTTTCGATCTGCCCCGAGGGGGTCTCCCAAAGGATAGATTTTACCTTTAGAGCCGACAATTTTGAATTCTCTTGTGCTGTAATAACTGACATCTTCAGGAGAACCGATATTTTTAATCTGCAGTGTTAATGATAAATAGTACCCCTTTCCGTCGGGCATATACCTATGAATAACTTCACCATCCTCCTTTGCAACAATTTCCTCTATTTTTTCTACTCCTAAGACTGTGACCTCCCTGTTCTTATATATAACAGGATTCATTCGGTTGCTTCTGTATTTGGAATTGTAATTGAAATAAATCCCTTTTCAGAGGGATAACACCACTGAAGAAAGAAATAATAAGCAAGCTGATTATGCCTATCCATGTTAAAATTACCTTCCTTGTCATGTAGATACTCATCTTTTGTAGTTTTATGAACTTTTCACTAAACTAACCTATCACTTCGGAGAAGGCAGGTGTTGCGAGGTTGACCATAAGTGCAGAACTTGGGCGAAGCAACTATTCACTGCTATTTCCTAACAGAGGGATAAAGCAAAGCGACGCAAGTTCCGAAATCAAATTTTTATGCGATTTATTTTAAGTATAAGTCAAAAAATCTTATTACATTTCCCTCATATTCCACCCGATGCCATTGAAGTGCTCCATGATGACCAGTGTTATTTACAATCCAGATGGACTTTGGTTTTTTCGCTCTCTCATACAACAGGTAAGCGTCTTTTACCGGCACTATTCTATCCTTGTCTCCATGAATTATCAGCATTGCTGAGTTCATCCTGTTTACATAATTTAGAGCCTTATTTCTATCTTCATCTATGCCCGTCTGTAGCTCGTAAAGGTAGGAGACAAGATCCTCGATTATGAAAAGACTAATTATCTTACTTGATTTCATCCCTACTCTTTCTCTCAAGTTCATGCTTTCAATGAAACCGGCTGGTGCGCTGTCAGCAATGACTGCATCAATATCTTCTGTCTTTGCGGAAGCTATTATAGCTGCCTTACCCCCCATTGAAATGCCAAGCACTCCAATTTTCTCCGCATAAGTGGAAAAGTTCTCTTTAAGGTAGTTTACAGCAGCTATTATGTCATCAGATTCATAATAACCATTGCTCGTCCAATTCCCACCGCTTTCCCCATGAGCACGAAAATCGAAGAGAAGTAAATTATAGCCAGCCTTATGAAGAAATTCTGCATAATCCAAGCATCCTGCCTTGTTTCCACCATATCCATGGGCTATGACTATCGTGGCATTGGAATCGCCCGGAATAAACCACCCCTTAAGCTTTATGTCATCACTTTTGAACGTGATCTCCGAATAATTCATTCCAAGAACAGAGGGCTAATAAAACAGGTCTTCTTTCGGGATGACTGATTTTGTAGGCTACAAATGCATTAAGGCTGAGTATACCTACTATGAGAGCAATTATCGATATCGTTAGTATCTTCCAGCGACCCATAATAATTCAGATTAAGCTAAATTTTTAACCTATAAATCACTGCATACTCGTTTTCATACAATTTCTCGAAATACTCCATGTCCAAATTATTCTCAAATCTATGGTACATTGAGTTCTCATATTCAGTATTCAAACCTGAGGCAAATTTCATTGCATTGAAGAGATACATATTCTTCGGGAAATAAACATAAGCAGCTTCATATTTCTCCATAATTGCCTTTGCTTCATCCTCATTGCTTGTTGTGAAAAATGTTGCGACATCCCTCACCTTCTCTGCCGGCTCGTAATTCTTATTTCCAGGTCTTGCAATTGTTCGCTTAATTTCTTCCGAACCGTAATATATCACAGCTTCTTTCTTAGCTAAAGCCTTAATGCGGAGTCCAAAATCCCACCATGCCATAACCTTCCCGTCTTCAAGTCCTTTCAAGAATTTCAGGGCATCATATTCTTTTGGGGATACTGCTGAGCCTGAGCTCCACTTATCTGAATCAACAAAAACCACGGCTGGCGGACCCCAGTAATGAGCAGCGTGATAGATCTCATACTCTTCGCCCTTCTCGATCAGCAGCTTTGACTTCTGCAAGTTGATGTGATAGCCAAGTGAAGCAAATACAGCAGGTACTAAGATCAATATCAGAATAAGAATTATGCCTGTTTTCCTTTCAATTCGATAACTACCCTTCCTCAGAAGGTTAAGAAGATTTGGGACAGCAATTATGAGTGTGAACAGAATAAGGGTTTGCATGGTGAATGTGTAGTTGAACTGCAAACTCTGGAGAAGGGAAAACGAAGTGTTTGCGGTCCAGCCAGCAAGGTACACAAACAGTAGTAAGATTATGATCAGTGAAGTTAGCGATAGCACTTTCTTTGCCTCATCTGAGCCAATTATGTCAAAAGCAATAAAAATTGAGAATAGGGCTATAATCGAAAGCAACATAGAAGCTGTAATGTCTACCTCCATCATCCACCCGGGAAACCATGGCATGTTTTTAATCACATAGAGAACGTTTAATAAAAGACCGATGCCGATAACAAGATGAGCTGATGCAAATAGAATTCTAAATCCTCGATGCTTAAGCTCATAACCAAAACTGGAATTTGCTTCAAATTCTTTCTTTTCCTCTTTTACTGCCATCGGGCACCATCCCATGAGTTTCTTAATTCTCTCCACCAGCATGATACAACCTCCTCAACTTCTCAAAAAGCTCATCTGCCAATTTGGTGGGATTTGCAACCTTTTCTAACTTTATGTTCATCTCATCCGCAAAATCCCACAAAAGCTCCATACACTGTCTGTATCTTTCACAGGAATTGCAATCTCCCTCGTGCTCATACCAGACCTGTATCCCATGCTTTTCAGAAACAAAGATTATGGCATTGACCTTTAGGGGGATAGAATATCCGAACAGGATGCCGTACTTAGGGTTTAAACTTTCCACTTCTATCTGGTTTGCTTTAGCCATTTCCAGTAATGTTTTTGATATTTTCTCATCCATTCTTAAAAGAGCTCTTGAAACTGCCTGCCTAGATATATTGAGGGTTCGAGCAATATCTATATTTGCAAAACCTTTTCTGCGAAGAATCCAGAACTCAAACTGCTTGTTTGCAGGTAAGAGCATGTCAACATCTATATGTTGACAGTATTTATAGTTTTTCCTAATAGAATTCAAATTTTGTATGATAATAGAACAAAGGTAAAATTGGTTTTACTGTCATAAAAGGAGAACTAATTTTTTCTTAGCAAGCCACATATCCTCTTGTTAAGTGACCCCGATAAGGACGAGTAAACCGGAAGGTTATGAGAGTGCGAGCGAGTTGCCTTAAATTTATACATTCCAATCATTTTTCTGAGGATTTTTCCAACAATTTCCGTATCTTAACCAGTTCATTAAGGATTTTTAAATCAATGTTCTCTTCCTCATAAGTTTCAATTGCTACAGGTTTTTTACCTTTGACAAATTCCATTATCAACTCTCTTAACTCCTCAAATTGTTTAACCCCCTCTATTTTCATTTCAGCAGGAGATCCGAACCCACCGGATGGACCTGAATATCCCGCGGTCTGAATTTTTAATGATGCTATTCCAAGCATTCTTGAAATAGGACCTTGACCAATATCTATGTTTGTTATCCTGTTATAGGGAACAATTCCTGTCTTTTTAAACCATACGCCTCTTCTCCATACAATTTCATCTTTGGTAAGCTTATAGACCATCGTCTCATAGTATTTCCGAATCCAATAGGCTATGAAGATTAGAATTGCCAAAATTAGTATTGTAATTCCAACTTTTACCCCAAATGGAGTGAAAAGTAACACAGGAAGATACCACCATAAAATAGCGAAGATGATTGCTAACAGAAGGTAGATGTAATAAAGCTTCTTAAATTGTGGTGCTGGCTTGAATTCCTCACCTATTTTTATTTTGAGTTTCTCTCTCATGTTTATCATATTCATAACTTATTTTATTTTTTTAAATATTTTTAGATTTTGGCACATTCTGGCGACGAGCGAGCATTTCACTTAACGTTTTGCGGATAAAAGGAGTAGCCCCAGTAGAAGCGATAGTATGAAATCCTTCTCAAATTTCTTGTCTTTTATTTTTCGATAAGTTTCATAGTTCTCTCCTTTATTCAACATATCTTCAATCAAATCTGCTAATTTCCTATACTCAAAAGTTCTACCTAGAGATTTGTTAAAAACGTACTTTAAAGCCAAACTCTTCCTTAAAACAGCATTCTTCGACAAACACACCAGGATGACTTTTTCAAGCCAACTATCATTAAAAGAGTATTCCACTACCGAAGTTGGGATACTATAACCAATTTTGAAATAGTACTTTTCGTCACCAAACAAAAGCGAAATCTATCCACTAAGAATTAGGCTGAAACCGATCAGAGTCTTTTCAACACCAATAGATTTTAAATCTCTGATTCCAGAGCTGAAGTTCATTAAAAACAAGCAGAGGTGGGTAGGACACATTCAAGGCAAGGCGATGAGGGAGATTCCTGAAGAAGATTTCAGGCATATAATGGGTTCAGCATGACAAAGAAGAGAGAAATCTACGAGAAGCTGAAAAACAATCCAAAGAATATCCGATTCGAAGAACTCTGCAAGGCAGCTGAACTTTTCGGCTTCAGATTTAGAGGTGGAAAAGGTAGTCATAGGGTTTACGTCAGAGAAGGTATTAAGGAAATTCTCAATTTTCAAAATGTCAAAGGTAAGGCTAAGCCATACCAAGTAAGGCAACTTTTAAAAGTGATTGAGAAATATAATTTGCTTGAGGAGGATTGGGATGTATAGATATACAATTGAAATCTTCTACAGCGAGGAAGATGAAGGATACATTGCTGTAGTTCCTGAGCTGCCTGGCTGTTCTGCTTTTGGTGAGACTGAAGAGGAGGCGTTAAAGGAGATTAAGGTAGCAATCGAGCTGTGGATTGAAACAGCTAAGAAAGAGGGAAGGGAAATACCAAAACCTATGGGAAAAGAGTTGCTTAAGGCTGTTATGGAAAAATAGGTGATTTGATGGCTGAAATCGTTGGTGTTACGTATCCAATCCCCAAACAGTTTATGGATCGCTTTTTCAAAGGCAAAGATGTGTTTATAAAACCGGCCACCGTCTGGAAACAGCTAAAACCGGGCATGAAGTTCGTTTTCTACCAATCTCATGAAGACACAGGTTTTGTTGGAGAGGCGAAGATAAAGAGAGTCGTTCTTTCAGAAGATCCGATGAAGTTCTACGAAACTTACAGCGATAGAATCTTCTTGACAAAAGAGGAACTTAAGGAGTACATCAAATCTCAAGAAAGATGGAAGTCGGGATGGAAGAGCAGAGGACAGCAGAAAAAGAAGCTTTGGATGGCCATTGAGCTTGAAGAGATTAAGAAATACGATGAACCAATCAAGCCAAAGCGTTTTGTGCCAGTTGGAGGGCAGTACTTGAGGAAGGGGTGAGAGAGATGGGCTATGTGGTTTACGTAAATCATCCCAACAACAAAGCCATAGTTCACGATGAGAATTGTTCAAGGTATAGAAATCGTAGGAGAGACCAAACACACAATGGGTTCTGGAAAGGAATTTTCGAAAGTTATGAGAAAGCTTTAGAATTTGCAAAGAGTACTGGCAAAAGAACAATCGATTCTTGTGCTTTCTGCATAAAAGATTAAATAAAAGTCGTATTTGTCTGTTCTCCTTTCTGAGGAAAGAAAGAGAAGATAGAAGAAAAGCTAGAAATGAACGCCACTTAACTTGGAAAAGCTTTATAACATATACATACAAAAATACACAATAATGGCAAAAACGATAGCCGTGTCGGATGACGTTTACGAAATGCTCTCAAAAGCAAATTTGGATGGACGATGAGTATAAACGGTTTTTTTCCAGCACTCTTACATTGGACTCCGATTCTGTTTTCGATAACTCCTCCGATATTAACTTATCGAGTTTCAATACTTTCTCAGACACATTCTCGTTATCGGACATTATTAGTTCCATGTGGTAGATAGTCTTTATCCTCTTCGTTGCGTCTTTTCCTCCATTTCTGTCGTTGCAACGACCATTTCCCTGTTGTTCGGATCTTTGCAAGCATTGCAGCAAAGAACTTGGCCAAGTTCTCCGTCTGTTTTCGAAAAAAGACAAGAAAACTAAGTTGTTTTAAGAGATTAGAGATTAGCTGGGAAATTCAAGTTATTTAAAGTATTTTGACCAAGTACTTAATCAAGTGGGTGGGGATTGCATGGAAAAATTAGCCAAGAAGAGGACCCAAATTCATTCAGATTGATATATCCCAAAGTTTTGGAGTGCTGGCGAATTCTTCAGAAGTATGTTGACCTTGATATAACAATACAACAGTGAGGCATATCCAAAGGCAAGAAGAAGTACACCAGGCTAAGTTATCTCAATTTGGGAACTAAGGAAGCTGCATGACTTTAGCCCACAGAGGATGCCGGAGTCATGGGGTTGGGGCTTGCAAAAACTAGAGAAGAGTACTTGAGAAAACTGATCAAGAGGTAATAGAAACGATCTTACTTCCAGTGATGTATTTATCTTGAGAGTTTTGTTGAGGCCCAAGACAGTTGTTGATTACCAATTGAAATTGAACTACTTGCTGAATTCTGGGCTCGCAATTGCTATCTATTTCAGGACGTCCTTTGCAGATGTTGCTTGCTGTAGGCTGAATGATGTATGGATGGAAGGATTCCTTCCTAGCAAGATAGCTTAGTTTTATGATACCAAAATGTTGTACCCAACCGCAGCAAGCATATCTCTCACGCTGATGTGATTCACGAATCCACACCAACTACATTGTACTGAATACGTTGCCCCCTTCTCAATTCTTGATATAACATACTCTGCGGAGGTATGTAAACAGGGATTGACATTCCGCAAGATGCGCATGAGATAAACGTTCTGTGGGTTTTGATGATCAGACTTGCATTCACAAGTTTTCTGTTGTTCTCTATAATTTTAGCTTCCTCCCTTAAATGTTTCTCCTTCTCCCTCTTCAATGCATTGATTTTCTTTCTCAGAGATCTTACCTCCTTCTCAAGAGAATCTCTTTCTTCAACCAATCTCAGGATCTCGATTAGCTTTTTAACGTTATATCTAAGTTTTTCGCACTCATTTGCAAATGATGAAAGCTTTATTACCTCATCCACACCCAGACTCTCCAGACTTTCTTTTCCCTTCACTAAATCTGCCAGCTCCCCTCTTTTTGATTTGCACTTTTCCTCCAGATCTTTCAATTCTTTTTCCGCTCTATCTCTTCTCCTCTCCAATTCCTCAACTTTGGATTCTAATTCCTTAAGAATGGATGATTTCTTCCTGAGATTATCTTGCAAGTCCTTGAGAGCTTCATCATAAGGCTTTTCAAGTTCTTCTTCAAGCTTGCAGAGGCTCATAGCTGCATTTACGAATTTATCAATCGGGAAATCAGCTGGCGAAATTTTCTCACACATCCTTATGTAGCTTTCGAGCATGCGGGGTTCAACAAAACTTAGCTTCTCGTAGAACTTTAATCCAATGATGGCCTGGGGAATGCCGATGTTTTTCTTCCTCATCCTTGCAGCTAAGTCTCTTAACTCATCTACAATTTCTAGAACCGAATCAAATTCTGGGTACTTCCCATCCCTCAGCTCTTTGATTATGTTGACAACACTCCCCTTTGCTATCCCTATCTTGCTTGCTATCTCATCGTATGGAAAACCTTCAAGGTATAACTCCAGAACTTCCATCCGCTTTTTCAAAGGTATTTCACGCATCCTTACCTCCCTGGGGCACCCCCTTCTCCAGAGTTAACCACGACTCATTTTCTTACTTCTATACTTTATCAACCTCCAAGCTTTATTGACCATTTGACTGACTGACCATTTGACCGCAGACTTTATATCCCTCAAGAGGGATTAATATTTAAAATTTGCGTTGGGATAGCATGCCAGAAAAGTATGTTTGTCTTAGATGTCTCCATATATGGTCTGCAAGATCGAACAATGCGAAGGAAAGGCAGTGCTCTAGGTGCAGAAGACGAATGGCGACAAGCTTACCTGAGCTTGAAAAAACTGTTTTGGTTGTTAAAGATTGGATTGACGCACACAAAAAATGCATAATTCCAATTGCCCCGCTTTACCTTCCACCAGCTCTAGTCTCAGCAATCAAACTAATCAGAAGCATAAATCCTGAATTCCCGCTGGGAATAGAAATTCTCAGAAAAATAGTAATCATTGCCTCAGAATACGATCCTGAAAATGAAGACATCGAAACTTGCTTGCTGAGGTTGAAGTCCACGGGAAAGCTGGATTAATCCACTCAGCTAAATAATGATGATATAGAAGACAAATATAAATAGTAGTATAGTGACTACTAAAGGGTATTTAATCGGAATATCCGATTAGGTCTTTGAGAGTCGCAATGGAAGCGGAGTATTATCCAAAAATTTTGGATGAATCCCAAGAAAACATTTTCTCAGGCTTCACTTTAACGACGATTCTCGGTATTTGAACGAGTTGTTTAAACTTCGGATTGTCAGGGCC
>QMZC01000051.1 GCA_003662995.1 Archaeoglobales archaeon | reverse complement strand
TCTCGTCTCCTTCTACTGGAATTACTGGTAATCTCATTCCAATCACCGAGAAAATCAAAAATCAATGAGATTTATTAATTTTACTGTTTATTGTTGCTTTATTTTTGATTTAGAGTTGTTTGGATTTGTCCCGTTGGAATAGAAGATGAATTAGCTATCTGTTTTGAGTGTAGAGTTGTTTGAGTGAAGATTGGAGAGTGAGTTGGTGGAACACCTTAATTCTTTATTATTTGATTGTAAAGGACTGTAAATTGACTTAAACAGAAAAGATGGAATTGCAGCTATTAAGCCCAGAAAATGGGAAAGGGAGGAGTTGGGGGAAAAAATGAGAGTACGTTTAGCTGGTTAGGCTGTTAGGCTGGCAATAAATAAAATCGTGAAATCGTTAATTGTTGTGCAAGAGGAAGGCTTTGATTTTTTATTTGATTTAACTATTATTAATTCTCTGTTAAAACGTTTTAAAATGTTAAAAACGTTAAAGACTGTACATGCCCATGTCCGGTAATGATAGATAAGAAATCTGTAAACATTTTCAGCTCAGTAAATGATACCGAGGATTTTTGGTTTGTGGCTGAACTGGTAAACTGATTTTGTAATAGAAGTTCCTCCGCAGAAAGTACGTTGACTTGACAATCGTGGCTGGCTAATGGACTGGCTTCTCGAGATATCCATCAAAGGTTTAAGTTAAATTTGGGCTGGATGGGAAAATAACCGGGTGATCGGAGATTGTCACATTGAAAGCTGCTAAACAAAGTGCACGATTGCTGTTCAGATTCGTTGAATGTTTGTGGCTGGCTGAGATTATTTGGCAGTTCGATTAATTCAGTACTTTAATCACAAAATTTAAGTAATTTAAAAATTCGTGAATGATGTTTCCTGGTTATCCCTTTATGTTGACTCAGTTAGGGCGCTATGTAAAATCAACATTGCAATGAGCTGGCTTATTAAGCTGGCATTAGCCATTAGGCCGATTAAACATATCAAAAGATTATAGGCTTATAATCGATTAAGAGGTGTTGACTTAATGTTTGCAATGAGCAGACTATGGTGACTTAATACATCAAAAAGTTGGGTTTGGATGGGCAAATTAAGGTGGATTATAAACTCGGTATGGATCTCGGCTCTATGATTTTATTTCTAGACTGAATATTTACGAGAGAACTTCTTTTTAAAAGGCTGTAAAATTTTATTAAACTTTATAAAATCAAATAGGAAGATTTTTTAAAAATTAGGGCAATATAATGAACCTCTTTAATTTCGAAAGTTTGTTAATAAAAATAAAAATTGTATAGCTTATACTTACTTCATCCATTTTTGCCTACTCGGAAAACAATGATTTATTTAGATTATTGAATCTGCAATTAAGCTCCTTTTACCGAAATATACTATAACTATGTTTTTCAACAAAAATCTATGGTTATATGGACCTTATAAAAAATAAAACTTCAGAAAAACATTTGTAACTTATTAAGACTAAATAATCAAAAATGCTCTATAATTTAATTTTAAATACTTCTGGAAAAATTCAAGTATACTGAGTACAGGCAAAATAGACAATGATGAGTGATGATGTCAGATGTTAAGTGTTAATGCTTTGACTTATAGTTGACTAAATTCTCTTTAAACCCTCCATTCAGCTAACGGAATTTTATTATATTACTTGGGTTATAACTAGAAATATCGAGAATTCAATTCTGTAATTTTATGGCTTTAAACCGATTCAATTGTTGAAAAATAAAAACAGAGTTGTCTACTTTTCAATTTCATCATTCAATGCCAAGCGACATAGATGTGGAGTAACTTCTGAAGGGGCTCGGGGAGAAATTCAGGGATTTTGCAAAATGGATGTCCAAGTTATACTAAACGAGATGGGCATCAAAGCATGCGATTATGGTTTTGAACATAGCAGATTCGAAGGCACACATAGCGAAGTAGCAGTAGATGTGAATGATGTTAGATATAGATTATTTTATTTGAATATTTCGATTTTATCTGTTTTAAGTATTGCTCCTGAAGATAGGTGAACATATGTTGTGACATTACTCTCCACGCCTCTAATTGATGTGTTACTTGGCCAATCATCTTCGAGAATAAAATAATACTGTATTTGATTATCCTTTTGAACTATATTCCCATTTTTGCTAACTATACAGGGATAGGAATTACCTCTTTTATCTATGTATTCTTCTCCGTACCATTTATATAGTTTATCTCCACTTATTAGATAGGATTTGTTATTGCTATTTATTTCTACATATAATATTTTATCTTGTATGTTACTTTTGCTCCGCAGAGCTATTAACATCTTACATTTTTTAAGTTCTTGAAAATCACTCGAACAAACTATTTTTTCTCCGACAAAAATGTCTACCTCTTCAATTTTTATGAGGGGTTTATAATCTTTAGTATTTAATTCTTTTTTGTTATCAGTCAAGCTTAGTCCTATCCCTATGATTAAAAAGACCAACATTAGGGTTAAAAAATAACCTCTCTTCATAATCCATCACCACTCAATTTTACTTTCTGAAGCACTATAATACCTGCCGCCATACAAAGCCCAACCAAATTTAGTTTTATGTTTGGAAATAGGAGTAGAACCAAACTAAACAAATATGGAGTTGTCAGATAAATCTTTCTAACGCGAATTGCAAGAGTGGATATGATATACATAGCGCACAATGCACTAACAAATGTAATTACGATTAAAACTGGATTTCCCTTTAATAATAATGCATTGTTAAAGGCAAATATGAAAGGCACGATGTAGCCAGCGTATACTAATTTTAATCCTTCAATTGCAGTTGCCATCGGTTCTGCTTTTGCTACACCTGCAGCCACATAAGATGTCACAGCAACCGGAGGGGTGACAGAAGCAAGGTTTGACCAGTAAAATATAAACATATGGGCAACTAATGGTTCAAGCTCTAGCTGGATTAAAGCTGGAGCTGTCACTCCTGCTGCAACAATATAAGCGGCAGTCGCAGGTAAACCCATTCCCAGAATGGCGCAAAGAATTGCTACAAAAATTAAGGCCAAAACAATATTCCCTCCAGATAATGTGACAAGAAACGAAGAAATTTTAAGTCCTATTCCAGTCAAGCTTACTACGCCAATAACTACTCCTGCACACGCACAAGCCGCAGTAACACTCAGCGAATTAATAAATCCAGTTTTTAAAGCATTTATAAGCTTTGAGAAGTTCAATCGAGAACTTTTTTTCAGCATTGAAACAGCAATGGTTAATAAGATACAATAAAAAGCGGAATCTCTTACAGGATAACCTGTAAAAATTAGATAAACTAGAGCAATAATAGGCATATATAGATAAAAATAGCTTGTAAGAACATCTCTTATTTTTGGTAATTGGTCTCTAGGTAAACCTTTAATACCTTTCTTAATAGAGTAATTATCTACAGATATCAAGACAGCTGCAAAGTATAATATCGCTGGTAAAACAGCAGCTATTGCAATCTGCTGGTACGGAATTCCTAACAATTCTGCCATCACAAAAGCTCCTGCACCCATTATTGGTGGCATTAATAAACCACCTGTTGAAGCCGCAGCCTCAACAGCACCAGCAAATTTTGGTTCAAATCCTAATTTTTTCATCATAGGTATTGTAAAAGTGCCGGTCGTTACAACATTAGCTGCGGACGATCCTGACATAGTTCCAAATGCTGCACTAGCAAACACTGCAATCTTAGCTGGCCCTCCCCTAGTCCAGCCAAAGAGTGATGTTGCCCCTTTTACTATAGCTTCACCAGCTCCTGTTTCTACAAGAAATGCTCCTAAAATTACGAATAAAAAAACTATTTCAACTGCAACACCTGTAATACTTCCAAAAATACCTTCCGTACCCATGTATTCTAAAGCTACTAATCTCTGAATAGAATATCCTTTATGGTATAAAATTCCAGGGAGGTAAGGTCCAACAAAAACATAAATTAGGAATATAATTGCAACAATTGGTAATGCAATCCCCACTGTTCTTCGGCAAATTTCAAGTATCATAATTATTGATATTATACCAAAAATTACATCTAAAGTTGTTGGAAAGGCTGTTCGCCAAGGAATTTTTTCATATTCTATTAGCACGTAGAGAAAGGAAAGAGCTCCTATACTAGCTAAAATTATGTCAACAGTCATATATTTAGATCTGTGCATAAACAAGGTTATTACAACTGTGAGTAACAGAAAAAGAGCTCTTAGAAAGTGAGGCTCAAAGAAACCATAGATTATTGCCCAAATGATGAATATGGATACTGACGCGATCATTGTTGAAAAAATAATGTTAGTCTTGCTATCGTCCACCCTTGATTGGTCCCGTCTCATATTTCCGCTCTCCTTTTGAATTAAAAATTATTATATAAAGAATTACTTAAGCCAACCTATTTCCTTATAGTACTTTTCTGCTCCAGGATGCAAAGGTATACCCATATTCAAAATTGGATCTAACACAACCTCTTTCCTGCTCCATTCTTTTGCCCTAGAATGTGATTGTGCCACTTCCATATAATGTTCTAAAGCCGTTTTTACAACTTCATAAGCTACTTCTTCAGGAACATCTTTATGCGCAAATGCAACTGTATAGCCAGCTACAGTGGGAACAGGCTTATCTTGTCCCTTATAGGTTCCGGCGGGTATTTCAAAATACATGAAATAAGGTCTTTCTTTTGCGAGTTTTTTACCATACTCAGGTGGATACTCTATTAGCCGTATTGGATGTGTTACCTCTAATTCAAGCACTTTTGGAACCGGATATCCTGTACTGAATATAGCCATATCGATTTTTCCCGTTTTTAGTGCATCAACAGCGTCAGAGTAGGATATGAAGTAGGGCTCAAAATCATTATAAGTAATTCCCAGAAATTCTAAAGCCTCTCTCACTCTTAATTCACTTCCACTGCCTTTTACACCAACTGCAACTCTTTTCCCCTTTATATCCCAGATTGACTTAATTGAAGAGTCTTTTAGAACTACTGCTTGTACTGCTGTTATATAGTACGTGTGTATTGCACGTAGGTTTTTACGAGGTTTTCCTTCCCATGCCCCCATACCATAGTATCCTTGGTAAAGGGAAACCGAACCTGCCATTCCCATATCCAGTTGCTTCGAAGCAACCAAGTCGATGTTTTCAACACCACAATTTGTTGTTTGAATATCTATAACTACATCTTTTGCATATTTATTCACAACACTTTGAATCCCAACTGCAATTGAATAAGCAGCCCCTCCTACCTTACATCCTCCATAATATATTGTTGTCTTAGTTTTTTGTTCCGTTGGAGTTGGAGCCACACCTTCTTGTGGCTTCTCCTGAACGCAGCCAGCAAAGAACAAGCCAACACTTAAAAAAGCTACTACTAATATTCTAAGAGCCCGATTCCTTTTTTTATTAAACATTTTTACACCCCCACTCACCTCTAAATCCTTGTTTTTCTAGTTTTGAATAATCATGTTATTATCAATAATAAATTTTTCGGTAAATGTTTACATAATTTGGCAAAAACGTATAAGTTTTCTAACGTTTTTATTTTTCTAGGTTATAACGGTTAAAAATTACATGTAATTAAAATTTCCAAAAAGTATCAAACATCTTTAGAACTAACGAAAAATTTGTATAATGTATTTTAAGATTAGATACTATGGATGAAACTATTTGGGTCACGATCACCCTGCTCATTTTGTTCGCCCTCGTAATTAGAGGTGTTGATTTTGGTTATGCCATAATATTTTCTACAACATTATTTTTACTAATAGTATCTCCAAACAGCCTGTTATCAACTTTGTTGGGAGCTCTAACAAACTCTAAAACCATTGAACTAGCAATTGCAATCTCTCTAATCAACATACTTGGATTTATGATGAAAGAAACTAAGCAGTTTGATGAAATTGTTAACTCTTTCCGATCTTTCTTGAAAACAAGCCAGATCATAGTAATAATTCCTGCACTATTTGGACTCCTTCCTATACCAGGTGGAGCTTTGATGTCTGCAACTCTTCTGGAGGAGTTTAGAGAGAGAGTTAAAGTAAGAGTAGAGATTTTAACCATCACCAATATTTGGTATCGGCGTGTTATTGGGTTTGTTTACCCACTTATGCCGAGTATAATATTTCTCTCAAAACTTACAGAGATCAATATTTACCACATCATCATCTATCAAATACCTACATTTTTATTTGCTACAATCATAGGACATTTTCTTGTAAAATTCGACAAGAACGATTCAGAGGAATTTCGCAAGAAAGAATCTATAATGAAGGTTTTAAAGAATGTTATGCCACTGATACTCCCAGTAGCCTTATCAATTTTAGGTGTACCTCTCTTTATTGCTATTTTTATAGGTATCACCACCTGTCTTTTACAGCACAATAAACCTACATTCAGGGATATATTGATTTTTTTAAAGCGAGGATTTGATATCAGTATGTGTTTAGCAATTATTGGTATAATGTACTTTATAGAAGCCCTCGAAATTTCTGATGTAGTGAATTCCGTATATCCTATGATTGAATCAAAATTTCAGCCAACAATTGTGATCACACTGCCATTTATTATTGCACTCCTAGTTGGGTCTATGCTTGCCAGCGTATCTATCTCAGTCCTGTTACTATCCCCTTTTCTTCACACACCACATCAAATATCATTATTATATGTTGCTTCAATATGTGGATCAGTTGTCAGTCCACTAAATCTTTCTAATATTGTGACTTTGAAGTGCTTCAAAGTACAATATAAGCGATTTCTTCCCAAGATGTTACTTATTGCTACATTGGCCTTACTTTTTCATAGTTTATATCTTTTAATCCTCTTTTTCCCCAACTTTTAGGATTTCCCAAATATTTTTGTAATCATTCTAAAACAATCCATAATAGAGTGACAGATTGGAAAACACTAAGGTTTTTATAATGAATCTTAAAAAGTTTTATTATGCTTAAAGGAGGTGTCCATGTTATTTTTGGTGGAATGGAGTATGACAGAGTTGTAAGACCAATAATATCTCATTTTCCCAGCCAAAAAATAATTGTTTTTGTAAGTGGAGGCAAGGAGTATCCAAATTTATCTGGTATAGCTCTTAGCTTCATGGAAAGATTAAAGGTTCTTCCGGTAGAAATAATAATTAAAGAACTGGATATGCATTCATTTAATACAATATTTGAAAACTTGATTAGACATGCTCTTGAAGAGTTTCTATTTGGGAATGATAAGATATATATAAACATTTCTTGGGCACCACGGCTTGCAGTAGCAGCCGCTCATACAGCAGCCTGTTTCATAAATAGCAAAATTTTGGAAGATATTTTAGATGAATTGAAGTTCGGGAATATAGAAATCTATTATGTCAAACCAGAAAAATACTTGATGCCAGATCTCATTTCTGCTATGAGAGCAGGTTCTCAGAGCGAGGTTGAAAACATATTTCAAGAATTTGAGCAAAGCGGGTCTGCGTATGGAATGAAAGCAATTATCAAGGTACCTTCTTTCCCGCTTGAGTCTCTAACAATTTTAGATATGGCTATATTGGAAACAATAGCTGAACATAAAGAAATTGAATCTATACAATCTTTAATAATTTCTTTAAAGGATAAGAAATATAACATAAAGAGATCATCTGTTCAGTATAGAGTTGAAAAACTTCTTGAAAGAAAATTAATAAAAGCTAAGAAAGAAAATAAAAAAATATCCTTATCTACTACAGAAGCAGGACTAATTTATCTTATGTATTACAAGATTTTAATGGACTTTAAGGATAAATTAAAGTCAAATGATTCATAAGAAATAAGATTAACGTACAAGTTCTAATAGCTCCCTCACATTTTTCAGCTTCTCCAGTCCTAATAGAACTGATACAACTCTTTCTATTTCATAATTCTCTTTTTTACCATAACAACACTTTTTAAACTTTTCAATAATCATGCTATCGTTTGCGGGATTTTCTGGTTCACCAACTGGGAGCTCAACACAACTCCTCAAAACTTTACCATTCTTTAGATGAACCTCTATTGTTGATCCTCTTTTTTTAGGATATTCTTTTCCCTCATTTGGGTCTGAAATCACCTCACACTTTTCACATAGCTCTAATACATTCTTATCCATCTCAAAACTGTTTGCTTCATAATTTTCATATACTCCTTTTCCTAATAGGGCTTGAGATACTGCATACATTAGGCTAAATTTTGCCTCATCAAAATTTCTCGGTTTAGAAATGTTTCCAGTGAGGTTTACTGCTACTGGATACGTTTTTATGATAACTTTAACTAGGTTTCCAAGATTTAGCAATTCACGGTATTTTTGATATAAATCCTTAGCAGCATCAATTGAAGGATGTATGTGTCTGCATGCTGTATAGAATTTAAAGTAGGCATTAGCAATTTCGAAGTTTATACCAAGGTCGTAAAAAACCTCTTTTCGGATATTCTCAGCCATAGCTCTAAAAAAGCCTTTATCTCCATCGAGTATATCTACTGGACCTTCAATTCCATCCTTAGACAGCATTGCCGATAACACCCCACTTTGCGCCGCCTTCCCTGGGATTAAAGGTTTGACCATTTGACCTGTGTTTACAACTTCCAGTAATCCTGAACTTTGAATACCTGCAATACCCATTGCATATCTAATCTCATCTTTTGATAGATTCATAATCTTACTTGCAGCAATCGACGCTCCAAATACGCCTGCTGTACCGGTTGTATGAAAACCTCTGCTTAAATGAGATGGGTTTATTGCATGTCCTATTCTTACCATAATACCATATCCAAGACATACTGCCAAAATTAACTTCTTTCCAGAAACGCCTTCCTTCTCACCTATTGCTAATGCTGCAGGAATCACTACAGTCCCAGGATGGCAACCACAGTATCTGTGACCGTCATCAATCTCCAGAGAATGTGCGGCTACACCGTTTATTAATGCTGCAGTTGGGGAAGATGTTTTCAGTCCAGATGCTATAATCGTTGATTCACGGAGTTTTTCTGAATTACTGGCGTATCTCTTAAGAAGTATACATAGAGGTGTTTCAGAGCCGGCGAAAATTGCACCTATTGTGTCAATTATATGCAATTTAGTTTTATGTACAATATCTTTTGGCAAATCTTCAAATTTAGTTCTCTTTACAAAACTCGCTATGCTATCAGTCAGATTTTCCATCTAATTCACCCCACCAAATTTATAGATGTAATCTTTCGCATTAGAGGTTTTATTGATTTATTTTTCTCAAAACTCTTGATAAATTGTATGATCTCATTTATTTTCTCTTTGTCAAGTTTCTTTTGACTTAAGCGTGTGAATTTTATGATTAAATCCTCCCATCCTAGTGGATTTTGAGGCTCACCCTTGGGATATTCAACATACTCCTTGAATTTTTTTCCACCTACATACACTTCAACCTGAGCTGGAATTTTTTCAGGAAAAAGTTCATCCAACCTATTATCATGGATTAACTCAATATTTTCAGCAAACTTCCTTAGTTTCACATATGTGGTTTTATTGCTGAGGACATCATCTACTTCCTCGTCGACATAGCCTTTATATGCAGCAATAGCTAAAGAGAAGGGTAAGCTCATTTTAACACCTGTAAAAGTTGTGGGGTTCAATATATTATGTCCTTTAATTGCCATACCATGACATCTGACTTTAATGTAAGTTATATCCTCGAATCTAAGATTGTTTTTCCTCATTACATTGATCAGTGCGTCGATGGCTGAGTGGAAATGCCTACAGGCTGAGTGAATTTTAAAGCCAACATTTAATATTTCAAAATTTCTATTATGTATTGTATAATCACCACTACCAAAACCAAGAAAAGCCTCAAAAAAATTCTTATAACCACTAAAAACATCTGGCGCAATTATTTGGTTATGAGCCAGTTGAGCGGCAAAAATTCCATTTCTTACAGCAAATCCGGCATGAATTGGTTTTAATTCAGTATCTCCAGTAAATGAAGCCAGTAACCCTGAGGATTGTGTTGCTGCTATTGAAATAGCATTTTTAATCTTTTCTGCATCAAAATTTAGAAGTTTGGCTATTGCAGCAGCAACACCTATTGACCCACAAATTGCAGTGGCATGAAAACCTCTATCCCTTAAGGATGGTTGCATAGATGTAGCCAATTTTGCCATAACTTCGTATCCGGTGATTATCGATGTTATTATATCCTCACAGCCGGTATTTTCCTTTTCTCCTACGCTAAAAACCGATGGTATTATCACTGTTCCTGGGTGAATTATACCCTTAATATGTGTGTCGTCCAGCTCGAGTATATGACCCAATGTTGCATTATAAAATGCAGCATTTATGAAATCTGCTTTAAGTTCACTACCAATTAACGAACATTCTGGATTTGATTTTAAAGACAGCACGAATTGTAAGATCTTTTTACTCAGTGGAGTTGATGTAGCCGCAAGACTCACTCCAATCCAGTCAAGAATACACATTTTTGCCTTTTCTACCACATTAACTGGAATTTTCCCAAATTTAAGTTTTTTAATAAGTTTAATAGTTTTATCCATCATTTATTCAGTTATGCTGCTTATTATATAAATTTTTTGCTGATTGTAATTATAAAGCGAAAAATTTTAATATATGAAATCTTTAGTTAGTAATTGATGAAAAAATCAAAAAAATTACGAAAGTTACTTGAAATAGATAAAATTTTAGTTGTTCCGGGTGCACCAAACGCACTTACAGCAATATTAATTGAGAAGACAGGGTTTGAAGCTGTTTACATGTCTGGAGCGGGGACTTCCTACTCTATGCTGGGAAGACCAGACATTGGGTTGCTAACAATGAGCGAAATGGTAATGAATGCTCGATACATCGCCAGAGCCACAAATATCCCAGTTATTGCAGACGCAGATACTGGATATGGAAATGCAATAAATGTGATGAGAACCGTTGAAGAATTTATTTCGGCAGGAGTCGCGGCTGTTCACATTGAGGATCAAGTTTCTCCTAAGAGATGTGGGCACATTGAGGGAAAAGAACTGATATCTGTTGAAGAAATGGTGGGAAAAATAAGAGCTGCTGACAGAGTTAGAAGAGAGACAGACCCCGATTTTATATTAATTGCGAGAACAGATGCCAGAACTGCAATTGGTGGATCTCTTGATGAAGTAATAAAAAGAGCGAAAAAATACATTGAAGCCGGAGCCGACATAATCTTCCCAGAATCTCCTCTATCAGTCGATGAAATGAGAATTTTAACGAAATCAATAGAGGCGCCTCTAATAGCAAATATGGTTGTTGGGGGGAAGACACCTTATTTGTCTGCCAATGAACTACAAGAAATAGGGTACAAGATAGTCATCTTTCCAAATTCTTGCTTAAAATATGCAATGAGAGCCATTTCAGATTTGCTAAAAGAACTAAAGGTAAAGGGAACTGATAAGGATTTTATTCCAAAGATGTATTCTCTAAAGGAAACATTCGACCTTCTTGGATATGAGGAGATAAAACGGTTTGAAAACGAATTTTTGCCAAAAAATAGGTGATTAAAATGTGGAGGGACTATGTAGATCAGATAATTAAAACTGATGTTTTGGTTATAGGTGGTGGAGCTGCTGGACTGAGGGCCGCAATTGAGGCTAGAGATCAGGGCGCTCATGTAACATTGATTGCAAAAGGAAACGTTCCTGGAGGATCTAGCGTTATGTCTGCCTTCTTTGCAGCAGCAATGAGTGGTGAATCTGGAACTCCGCAAGAACATTTTGAGGACACAATATTAGGTGGAGCTTATCTCAACAATCAGAAATTGGTTAGAATTTTGGTTGAGGAGGCGCCTAAGAGAATTAAAGAACTTGAAGAGTGGGGAATGTTATTTGCCAGAGAACTTCCAGAGTATTATATTGCTGTAAGAGAAGGTGGACATAGACGTCCAAGATTAATCCACGCAGCAGGAAAAGGGTCTGGAAACAGAACTTCTCATGTTTTATTTGAGCAAGCTCTTGACAGAAGCGTTGATTTCCATATTTTCACTTTTGCCACATCTCTCCTTAAAAGTGACAATGAAGTTATCGGAGCTACAGCAATAGATATGAAATCTGGGGAGTTTATTGTTATCCAAGCAAAAAGCACTATACTGGCATCAGGCGGCACCTCTAAAATTTATACTCGAGGTGCCTGTGCAAGGTTAAATACTGGTGATGGTTTCTCAATGGCCCTTAGGGCTGGGGCATTGTTGACTAACATGGAGTTCATGCAGTATATACCTCTGGGTATTATTCATCCAGGAAGTGCTGATGGTTATACTTTAGGAGGGACACCAAAAGCTAAGGAAGGATACCTTTTAAACAAATTTGGCGAGAGATTTATGGTAAGATATGATCCTGTTTGGATGGAAAAATCTACAAGAGCAAGAATGACTGTTGCTATTGCTAAGGAAATAAAAGAGGGTAGAGCTTGTGAAAGAGGAGGGGTGCTAGTAGATTTAACAAGAATAACCGAGGAGGAAAAAGCTAGACACTACAAGTATCAGCCCTATTTTCCATTTTGCTTAAAAGAAATTTACGGCGATAAAGTAGGGCAGTTCTTAGAACCATATGAAGTTAAACCTACAGCTCTATTTCAGAATGGTGGTGTAAAAATAAACGAAAGATGTGAGACAAACGTTCCCGGTCTATTTGCAGTTGGAGAGGTAAGTTCAGGAGTCCATGGAGCTAACAGGCTTGGCGGAAATGCTATGTCAGAGTGCGTCGTATTTGGAAAAATAGCCGGAGCAAATGCTGCAGAAAGAGCTAAAAAGGTAAATTTCCGAGAAATTGGTGATAAGAAGCTCAAAGAAGAAAGAGAAAGAGTTTTTGCTCCGTTAGAGAGAGAAGACGGTTATGACCCCAGAAAGGTAAAGGAAAGAATGCAGGAAATTATGTGGAAGTATGTTGGACCTCTCAGAAATGAGGTTGGCCTGAGAAAAGCAATAAATGAACTAACAGAGATAAGAATGAGCATTGAACCAAATCTTTTCTCTCAAAATAAATCTTCGAGAATGAATTTTGAGTGGATGGAGGCTCTAGAAATAGGAAGTATGGTTGATCTCGGACTGATGATGGCAGAAGCTGCGTTTTTCAGAAAAGAGTCAAGAGAGGCCCATTACAGAGAAGATTTCCCAGAATACTTCCCACATGGGGATAATGAGAACTGGTGCGTTGAGACAGGGATACTGTACGAAGGTGGAAGATTAAAGATTTTCAAGGTACCCCTAGAATTCACAGAAATAAAACCCGGAGAAATAAGAATAGAGAAAGTAGATGTTCCATATCTAACTGTAAGAGCATAGGAGGGTTAAAATATGACCATTCAAAAAACATTGAAGGTTAAGGTTTTTAGATTCAACCCAACAATAGACGATAAGCCTTATTATGCCACCTACGATGTTCCATTTACATTTGAAAAAATGAAAGTTATAGATGTGCTAAGGTACATCCAGGAAAAAATAGATCATTCACTATCTTTCACTTGGGATTGCAGGCTTTGGAACTGTGGTCTTTGTGGAGTTTCTGTCAACAAAAGACCTTGTTTGGCTTGCATTACCGATGTGAAAAACGTGGCTGTAAATGGGGAAATTGTTATCGAACCACTCTCCTACTACCCCGTAATAAAAGATCTAGTTATAGACCGAACACCTGAAATTGAGGAGATGCACAAACTGGGGATAAAGTACATCAGAAATAATCCTCCAGAGAAAATACCAGAACCGATGAATCCAGAACAAATTTCTTTCCACAGAGACTGGCATTTAGCCTGTATCGATTGTTTGGTCTGCAGTTCAGCCTGTCCTGCATTTTCGTTAGATTATGAATTTCTGGGACCCCACTTAAGCGTAAAATTGGCTAAGTATTTAACACATCCTAAGGATGAGGGCGATAGAGCAAAGCAGGCATATGAAGGTGGTATATTTAGATGCCTCGGGTGTGGTAGGTGTGATGCTGTGTGTCCACTTCAACTGGAAATTTCCAAAAACACAATGGAATTGCTTAAATCAGCCTCTGTAGAAGAAAGTCTCGCCCCCCCAGCTGTTAGAGATTTTCTGGAAAATATATACAAATTTGGAAATCCATGGGGAGAGTCGAGAGCAAAAAGAGGAAAATGGGCAGAAAATATGGGAATTGAAGGATATGACTCAAAGAAACACGAGTTCCTACTCTACGTTGGATGTGTAGGATCATACGATCCACGAGCTCAGCAAATGGCTAAGGCTATAGCAGAAGTACTTTTAAAAGTGGGAGTCTCATTTGGAATCTTAGGTAGTGCTGAAAACTGCGACGGTAATGAAGTTGCAAGGCTAGGCGAAAAAGGTTTGTTCGAGCTAATAGCAGAAAAGAACATTCAGCAGTTCAAAAAACTCGGCGTAAAGAAGATTATCACGTTATCCCCGCATGCATACAATTCTATGAAAAACGAATATCCCAAATTTAGAGGCTACTTTGAGGTTATACACTACACACAATTCCTACATGACCTTATTAAGAATGGAAAATTGAAAATCACAAAAGATTTTGAAGCTAAGGTTACATATCATGATCCGTGCTTCCTTGGAAGGCACAATAAAGTATACGAGGCTCCAAGAGAGGTATTAAAGTCAATTCCAAGTTTGGAGATAGTAGAGATGGGGAGAAATAGAGAGAACTCCCTCTGTTGTGGGGGAGGAAGTGGCAATTTCTATACGGATTTAGTGGGTGGTAAGCAAAGCCCTAGTAGAATTAGAGTTGAAGAGGCATATAACACTGGTGCGAAAATTTTAGCAGTTTCATGCCCCGTATGCTTGATAATGTTTGAAGACGCTGTCAAAACTGAGGGGCTAGATAAAGAAATGGTAGTAAAAGACATTTCAGAGATAATTAGGGAGGTAGTATAAAGGAGGAGATAGAATGGGCCAAACAATTGTAGAAAAAATATTATCCAGTAAATTTACAGAGGATAAGGAGGTTTATGCTGGGGAATACGTAACAGCAAGAGTTGATTTAGCGAGATTGCATGAGAATTTTGCAAGGGTGTTCAAGATACTAATAGAAGAGGGGTTGAGTGAGAAGGCCGAGGATATATTCTGGGATGTAGAAAAAATAGTAGTAGGACTCGATCACTACTCCCCGCCAAACAATGAGAAAGTAGCTGAAGAGCAAAAATTGGTTCGCAAGCTAATTGAAAGATTCAGGATAAATAATTTTTATGACATTAATGAGGGAGTGCTTCACCAAATTGTGCTCGAGAACTGTCATGTACTTCCTGGGATGCTGGTGGTAGGAACAGACTCCCATACGACGACTTATGGGGCATATAACGCCGCTTCCACTGGAATTGGTTATACTGAAATGGCATATGTACTTTTAACTGGGGAGTTGTTTTTCAGGGTTCCTGAAACAATAAAGTTCGAGATAACCGGAAAACCTCAAGAGTTTATTACTTCAAAGGACTTGATACTGTATATTGCTGGAAAATATAGTACTGAAGTAGCTCAGTATAAATCTATTGAATTTAAGGGGGATGGGATAAAAAATATGACAATTTCCAGCAGAATAACGATGAGTAACATGTCTGTGGAACTTGGCGCAAAATTTGGTATATTTGAGGCTGATGATAAACTTCTCAATCATTTGAGATCAATAACTGACAGAAAATTTGAACCTGTATACCCTGACCCTGACGCAGAATATGAAAAAGAATATTTGGTGGAGTACGGTGATGTCGTGCCTTTTGTTGCCAAACCCCACACAATTGATAACAGCGTGCCAGTGACTGAAGTTTCTGGAATTCATATAGATCAGGCAGTTATAGGTTCGTGTACAAATGGCAGGTTAGAAGATTTAGAATTAGCAAGTAAAATTTTAAAAGGAAATAAAGTGAAAAAAGGGGTCAGATTACTAGTGGTACCAGCTTCAAAAAGAGTTTATGCAGAAGCAATGAGAAGAGGAATAATAAATATATTTACTAATGCTGGCGCGACAGTACTTAACCCATGCTGTGGTCCCTGTTTTGGAGGGCATGTGGGTGTTTTATCTTCAGGAGAAGTCTGTATATCCGCTACTAACCGAAATTTCAAGGGGAGAATGGGATCTGATAAGGCAGAAGTATATCTTGCTTCACCACTAACCGTGGTAGCGTCTGCTGTAAAAGGAGAAATTACTGATCCTAGAGAATTTTTGAGGTGATTACATATGCAAAGCACCGTTGAAGGAAGAGTATGGAAGTTTGGAGATAACATCGACACAGATATTATTTGCCCCGGCAGTTACATGCATCTTCCTGCAAAAGATATTTTACCCTTTGCATTTAAAGCGGTAAGACCGGGTTTTTATTCTGCTGTTCAAGAGGGTGACGTTATAGTGGCTGGAAAAAATTTTGGTATCGGCTCAAGTCGTGAATGTGCAGCAGCAGTCTTAAAGGAAATGGGAATAGGCGCTTGCGTAGTAGACTCAGTAGGAAGAATATTCTTTAGAAACTGTATTGCACTGGGTATACCTGTTATTGTTCATAAAAATATAAGTAAACATTTCAATGAAGGCGATCATATAAAAATAGATTTGGAAACAGGTAAGGTAACTAATACATCCATGGGCATAGAGTTAGAGGTATCACCACTCCCACAATCGCTCATTCAGATTGTTCGGAGTGGGGGGTTAAGACCATTAATTAGAAAAATACTTGAAAAATATTAAAACTGGAGGAGAGAAGATGTCATTTCGTGGTGTAGATTTTTATAACATCGATGAATTATTAACCGACGAGGAAAGACTAGTAAGAAGTTCGGTCAGAGAGTTTTTGGAAAAAGAGATCGAACCTCTCGTTGTTGATGCATGGCATAAAGAGGAACCGTTGAATTTTAGAGAGATAGGCAAGAAGTTCGGGGAATTGGGAATGCTTGGAGCATTCATTCCAGAAGAGTTTGGCTGTCCAGGAGCTAACTACGTTAC
>QMZC01000050.1 GCA_003662995.1 Archaeoglobales archaeon | reverse complement strand
TTTTAGAATGGTATTGAAAGTTGATTGGAGCGTTTCATGATGTTCTTACAATTACTGGAGGTGTTAATCTTGGCAGTCCTGTAAGCTTGTACATGCTGTAATTGGTTGGTGGTGTGTTAAAGTGGACGTATCCACTTTAAGCTAACACAAACCTTAAGTCATGAAGCATTATCAGTGTATGTGCAGATTCGTTCTCAACTAATTCCTTGGAAAAATGTTGAAAAGTGGATGTGCATTCGTTGTGGGAAGTGCTGTTCGAATCTTGATGTTCCAGTTACTTATGAAGATGAAAAAAGGTTAAAAGAGTATGGTGATGTCTTTACGAGAGGTAAAATCGGATTGTACTTAAAAAAAGTTGGTGGAAGGTGTGTGTTTTTTAGGGATGGACAATGTACAATTTACAATAAAAGACCGGAAGCTTGCAAGAGGTATCCCTTTTATTTCAGATGTTTTGGGGATGATGATGCTCTGTTTTGTGTTGGAGATGTCAGATTGTACGTCTACATAGACCCAGAATGTAGTGGGATAGGGAGAGGAGAGAATGTTGAGAGGGTTATTGTAGAATTGTTGAAATCAACAATCAAAATCAGGTGTTGTTGAAAATTTTAAAAAAATCTGAAAAACTTTAAAACAGAACTGAACAACAAATCACGTGAACCTTAAAGAAATTAAAGACATGTTTGCTCTTGACCTGCACGAATTGGGTGTTAAAGCTAATTTAATTAACAATGATTTTGTTACGTTCGTGATTAATCGCCACATAAACTACACGAATGTTTGCATCTCTAAATGCCCATTGTGCGCTTTTTATGCTAAGGACAATGCAGATGCTTATCTAATGTCTAAAGAGGAGATTTTAAGCAAAGTTAAGGAGGCTGTGGCTTTGGGAGCTACAGAACTGCATATTGTTGGCTCACACAATCCAGACGTTACAATTGAGTACTTTGAAGAGATTTTTAGCGAGATAAAACAAAGATTTCCAGACGTTGTGATTAAAGCCTTAACTGCAACGGAGATCGATTTTCTGGCCAAAAAAGAGAAGATGAGTGTTTTAGAGACTTTAAAAAGATTGAAAAATTCAGGGTTACAAGCGATGCCGGGAGGTGGGGCAGAGATTTTAGATGATAGAATAAGGAGAAAAATTTGTCCAAACAAGGCTAATAGCAAGGAGTGGTTGAAAACTATGAAGATAGCCCACAAAGTTGGTATAAAAAGCAACGCAACAATGTTGTTTGGGCATATCGAAAAAGTTAAACATAGAGCAAGACATCTTTATAGGTTGAAAAGATTACAGGATAGGACTGGTGGCTTTATTTCTTTCATCCCTCTCCTGTTCCACCCTGAAAATACAAAGCTTAAAGAAATGGGTGTCAGAGAAAAGGCGAGTCCTGTTGATGTTCTAAAAACCATAGCGATATCTAGAATCGTTCTGGATAACTTCAAAAGTATTAGGGCATACTGGGTGATGCTCGGAGAAAAACTGGCGCAAATTGCATTAAGCTACGGAGCAAATGATGTTGATGGCACTATAATGGAAGAAAGAATCACTCATGCCGCTGGTGCTGAAACGCCACTATATCTACCCATACAAAGAATTTTAGAGTTAATAAAAGGGGTAAACAAAATTCCCGCCCAGAGAGATACTTTTTGCAATATTATAAGGGTGTACTCATGAGAATCGGAAAATTTGGATTTCTAAACAACTTTCTACCATATTACTGGCTGGAAAAACAGGGATATAAGACTATTGAAGCAAATCCGAGGGAAATGGCTAAGATGCTTGGAGAGACAATAGACTTTGCCCCAGTTCCCTCATTCCACTTCTTGTTGAATAAAAAGGAGTTGCGAAGTTACGATTTTTGCATAGCCTCAAAAGGTGAGGCTAAGAGTGTTCTTGTTGTTTCGAGGAACAAAAACTTGAATGATGGCTCTATAGCATTAACCTCCCAATCCCTGACTTCAATAAACCTCTTAAAAATAATCTTAAGGGAGAGGGGGTTGAAGAACAGACTTGTTTTGTTGAATAAGGGTAAAGCGTCAGAACTGCTGCAACACTGCAATCAGGCTTTGGTAATTGGTGATGAGGCGATAAAGGCGAGGATGATCTACAAGGTTGTAATGGATTTGGGCGAGGAATGGTATGAAATGACTGGCTACCCTATGGTCTTTGGCATCTCCGCATCACTCAAAAATTTTGATGCATCAAAAGCCAACGAGCTAATTTTAAAATCAATAGATTGGGGATTTAAGAATTTGAATGAAGTCGTTAAAGCTGCTGAAAACAGATTTAAAATGCCAAAAGAGTTCCTTGAAGACTACTTTAAAACGTTAACTTACAAAATGAGTGGTAAGGAGAGAAAGGGTTTAGAGATTTTTGAGGTGCTTTGTAATGAGCATGGGCTGTTATGATGATTTTACAACAAAAAATCTAAACAACGAAGATTTAAGCTTTAATGAGGCGTTAAGGCTTTTTGAGTATCCACTACCCGTTTTGGGCAGAATTTCCGACGAAATAAGGAAAATCAAATGTGGTGATTTGGTAACATTCGTTGTTGATATAAACATAAACTACACGAATGTTTGCACATCAAAATGTAGGTTCTGTGCTTTTTATGCTAAGGGCAATGATGCTTACGTTTTGAGTAAGGAGGAGATATTGAAGAAAGTCAAGATGGCTGTGGAGATGGGTGCTACGCAAGTAATGATTCAGGGCGGATTAAATCCTGAGTTAAGAATTGAGTGGTTTGAAGATGTGTTTTCCACAATAAAAAAGCAATTTGATGTGCAATTGCATAGCCTATCACCTCCTGAAATCTACTTTTTAGCTAAAATTGAGAACACGAGCATTAAAGAAGTTTTGGAGAGGCTTAAGAATGCTGGATTAGATTCTTTACCAGGTGGGGGGGCAGAAATCTTAACAGACAGGGTTCGTAGCATTATAAGTCCAAACAAAGTCAATACTTCGGGATGGTTGAAGGTTATAGAAAATGCGCATAAACTTGGAATGAGAACAACTGCTACAATGATGTTCGGACATGTTGAAAGTGATAGGGACATAATTGAGCATTTGTTCAAGATAAGGGATTTGCAAGCAAAAACAGGGGGTTTTACAGCCTTTATACCCTGGACGTTTCAGCCTGAAAGGACTGAGTTATTTAAAGAGGTTAAAAAAGCTGTACCGCCGACGAGGTACTTACAAGTTTTAGCAATCTCAAGGATTGTGCTGCACAACTTCAGAAACATTCAGGCTTCTTGGCTTACACAAGGATTTGATGTTGCAAAGCTTTCATTGTTCTTCGGTGCAAACGACTTTGGTGGAACGATGATTGAGGAGAACGTTGTTAGGGCAACTGGTAAACAATTTGTTCCTGCTAGAGTTGAAGACATAGTTAACGCTGTCAAAAGCGTTGGGAGGGGGGTTGCACAGAGAAGAACTGACTACAAAATAATAAGGTATTTTTAGCTTTTTGTTGTCGCCTTTCTATGAAACTAATCGTAGCCCACACACCGGATGCAGACGATGCGTTCATGTTCTATGCGATGGCCCACGGAAAGGTAAAATGTGAGTTAAAAATCGAGCACCTTATTGAAGATATTGAAAGCTTGAACAAAAAAGCGTTTGATGGTAAATTGGATGTAACTGCATTATCTGCCCATGCTTACGCTTATTTACATGAAAAATACAGGATTTTATCTGTTGGAGCAAGTGTTGGAGATGGGTATGGACCAATAGTTGTAAGTAAGCAGAAGGTTGAGTTGAATGGCAAAAAAATTGCCATCCCAGGGAAGTACACCACCGCTAACTTGCTATTAAATCTTGCTTTAGACGATTTTAAAGCAATTGAAATGAGATTTGACGAGATAATTGATGCTGTAAAGAGCGGAATTGTTGATGCTGGACTGTTAATCCACGAGGGGCAGATAACTTATGAAAAACATGGCTTAAAGATGTTGCTCGATTTGTGGGAGTGGTGGAATGACTTGACAAAACTCCCCTTGCCCTTGGGAATCAATGTAATTAAAAGGAGCATGCCGATTGAGGTTCAAAGGGAGTTTTTGAGGGTTATGAGGGAAAGCATAGGATATGCTTTGAACAATGTTGATGAGGCGATAAATTATGCAATGAAGTACTCTAGAGGGTTAGACGAGGAAACTACAAAAAAGTTTGCCTTGATGTACGTAAATGAGTACACGTATGAAATGCCGAATAGCGTTGTAAAGGCTTTAAAATTGCTTTACGAGATGGGTAAAGAAAAGAATTTGATTGAGATGCCAAAATTAGACGTTCTCTTTTAATTTCTTCTATCTATTTTCGGCTTTTGTTAAGTAACATTTCTTGCTTGTCAATTGTTAAAAAGTTAAAGGCTAACCAAAAAGCCTGAAAAAACTTAACAGGTTAAATGTGCTGCCAGAACCACGTTTTTATCCTTGAATTTATTGAAGGTCTTAATGGCTTTCGAAGTTTCTTCAACGATGACTTCCGCACCCATTTCCTCAAGTTTTTTTATAACCTCTCTGTCCACCACAACCCTTCCGTAAGCCCCAGTTCCAAAAACAACGATGTCTGGCTTTGCTTTCAGTATTTCCTCAATATCCTCTAAATAAACCCTATGCCCTTCTTTTCTCCACCAGTTGTCTCTAACACGATCTTTGAATACAATAACATCGCTCGTGTAAGTTTTCCCATTAACAACAATCTTGCCAAAGGAGTAGTGATCGATCATAGTTTTAGGTAATCACAAAAATTTTAAAATTTTTACTGTGAAGCTATAAATTCAAAAATTATCTTAGCCACCAAAGTCTGTGTTTTTTTACTTTGATCAGGAATTGCCTCAACAACATCCAATCCAACAATTTTTCCGTCAAAATTTTGCATGAATTTCAAAAGGTGCATTGGATGCAATCCAAAGGGTTCGGGGGTTGAAACCGTTGCAAAGGCTGGATCAAAAACATCCATATCAATTGATAGATAAATTCTATCAAACTCGACGCTTTCAACAACCCACTCTATGCCATTCTCAATCACGTCCCAAGCATAAAATGCCTGTAAGTTCTCATCGGCAAATTCTCTTTCCTCTTTTGTCCCGCTCCTAACCCCAATTACTACAACATCATCAACTCTTTCGCAAATTCTTCTGATTGTACATGCATGGTTAAACTTATTTCCATCAAACTCATCTCTAAGATCAAAATGAGCGTCAAATGCAATATAACACGCATCATCGAAGTTCTTTGAGCATGCATAGCTGATGGTGTGTTCTCCACCAATGGCTATCGGTATGGCATGCAGATTCTGATAGAATTCCTCAACTCTCCTTATAACATCGTTAAAGCCACCATCAACGTTTATGTTTCCCGCATCGCAAACTCTAACATCGTCCAAATCAAAATTGAAAAAAGTGGAATAGCTTTCAAGGTTCCAGCTCGCCTCTCTGACAGCGTTAGGTAAGAATCTTGATCCGGGGATAAAAGATTGGGTCGCATCGTACGGAATGCCGAGTATCACAAACTCAGCATCGTCTAAATATGAGTTTGCCAAAGAAAAGTAGGAGTCGATGTGCATTATTTTGAATTACACTCTCTCTATTTTCCGCTTACCCATTGATTCCAGGTAGATTATTTCCTTGCCAGCCTCTATCTTATCTTTAAACTCATCTGGAATGGTGAGTTCAAACGTTTCGTACGTTTCTAAATCCATTAGCTGTACAACATCTCCTGTAACGCTTATAACCTGCGCTCTCTTCCTTTCAACAATCGGAATGTAAATCTTTGATGTTACAGGTTGCACAATGCTTCTCTTTTGTTCATCGAAGATGCCTATGGCATCAACTCTTGCTTTAGCAGCACCATGTTTTCCTGGTTTGCTAATTGAGATGCTCAGAATTATACAGGGTTCATCGTCAATAACAACATAGCCTCCCTCTCTAAGCTGCCTAACTTCTGCCTGCTGCTTCATTTTTAACACCTTTTCAGCCTTAATACAAATCAAATTTAAATTTTTCTTAACAGTACTTTACAACGTACAACAACAGTCAAAAGACAATCACTAAGAAAATCTATCAAGAGTTTCCATTCTGTAATTGATAGATGATAACGCAATGGATGATACTTATCGAGAAATTTAGCATATACCCAATATTTAAATAACAAGTTACTTAATTCTCCAAGAATCCAGTGCTTTGAGGCCTACAAAAACGGCAAATCTTTAAAGCCTTGGCTAAATTTAGATTAATGGGGTCTCTTGAGATTCTGGAGAGCTTTGGATTTCTACCATACATAAGGAGACGTGGGCGGAAGTTGATGCCTCACTTGAGCTTAAGATTTCGTGATGCAACATTCCACATAGATTCGGTGAAGGGTGATATTAATGACTACAACTTAATAACCCATGCTCACTCTGACCACTATGGGCAGCGCAATATGGATAACGAAAATGCCATCGCTTCAACTAAGACGGCAAAAATCTTGGAGACCGTAACTAATAAAAAATTCAGTGGAATTACATTTAATGTTGGAGAAAACCTGAATTTTGATGGACTTAATTTAAAAATCAAAACTTACGATACAGGACATATCTCAGGCTCTTCTGCTTTTTTAATACAGTCTGAGTGTAAAATCCTAGTCACAGGCGATGTTAAAGATTGGAGGGTTCCAAGATGTGATGTCTTGATTACGGAATCCACTTACGGACATCCTGAACACACTTTTGAGGATGAGATTGATAGAATCGTTGAAGAGGCTATGGATGCAACTTATGGGGTTTATCCAATCGGTAAGGCACAGAGGGTCGCAAGAATTTTGGTTGAGAATGGATATCATGTTAAAGCAAACCAGAGTATTTCGAGAATCTGCAAAGCCTTGGGAATTGAGATTGGCGAGGAGGATGCTGAAGTTGAGTTAACCACTCCAAAAGACGTTTGGAGAGCTAGGGGCAAGAGGTTCGTAATTACTGCCCAGAAATTTTACAGATTGCCAAGAATTGTTTTAAGCGATCATCTGGATTATGGGGGAATTCTAAAGATGGTTGAACACAGTAAGGCGAATTGTGTTTTGTTCTATCACGGCAAACCATCAGAGAAGTTGATTGAAGACGTTAAAGAAATGGGAAAGGATGTATTTACTTTAAAGGACTTAGATATGCTATCCTTCGGCTGATGCTTTCCATTTCCAAGTTAAGGTTGCGACGTAAATGAATGGTGTGTCAAACAATGCTATGAATACCTTTAACACGTACTGCCCGAAAATCATGCTGATTAAAACCTGATTGGTTATTCCCGGCAATCCATAGAAGGCTAAGGTTATGAAGATGACAGTATCAATTGCTTGAGAGACCATTGTTGATGCGTTGTTTCTGAACCAGAGGTATCTACCCTGCATTTTATCCTTCCAGAAGTGGAAGGCGTAAACATCGTGGGTTTGCGAGATTAGGTATGCTACCATCGATGCTATGACTATTCTGGGTGCAAAGCCCAAGATGTTGTTAAAAGCTTGCAAAAACTCTTCCTTAACAAAAGGTGCGGGTGTCCAGTTAATCGCCACCAAAATTGAGATTACTGCAACAACGTTCGCAAAGAATCCAGCAATAATCGCTTTTTTACTATACTCCTTCCCATAAATCTCTCCAATAATGTCAGTAATTAAAAACGTGGATGCGTAAACAATTACACCTGCCGGTCCAATCAGGTTTATAGAAGCGATATCACCAACAAAAATGATCTTTGATGATATAACGTTTGCAATCACTATTAAAGCCGCAAATATACCTATCGCTATCTCCACTCCATACCTCTCAGCCAGCAACATTGTTAGGGTTACGATACCTAAGGTTATTAGCACCCATTGAATGAACTCGGCAAAGATCATACAGGCGTTGATTTTCCCGCTACTTTAAAATTTTACGGTGTTTTTATGAGATTGGGTTACCCATCTTAAATAAATGGTTATCCTATCTTGATGAAAGTTGATAAAATTAGTCAACAATATAAAAATTAACTAACTACACTCTTAAGGAATTCCCAACTTCCTAAAAAGGTTTCTCGCAACTATTACTAGAGGATCCCAAACTCTCGATTCAGGGGGATAATAAGGAAAATCTGTGAAAAAGAACTCCCTAACATCTGCTCCTTTATAAAGGAGGGCTGATGCCCCGTAAATTCTCTTTGCAACGTCTTTTCCTATACATTGTACTCCCAAAACTTTTCCACTCCTATCAGCCACTATTTTGAGATGTATTATACCATTTGGCATGTATTTTGCACTCGTTCTTGAGGTTATGAAAGATGAGACTACATCAAATCCTTCCTCAACAGCCTCTTTCTCACTCAACCCCGCTTTTCCGATTTCCAAACCGTAAAAACCCGTAATTTGACTTTTTAAGGACCCAGGATACTCTATTAAATAGTCTGCCATGTTGACACCTGCAACATAACCCATCTTGTTTGCGGGAGTTGCCAAAGGGATCCAGTCCATCTTCTTCGTAACAACATTCAAACTTTCAGCACAATCTCCAGCAGCGTAAACGTTCTCAACACTGGTTTCCATTTTTGAGTTTGTAGCTATCGCTCCCGATTTTCCGAGCTTTACTCCCAATTGCTTTGCTAATTCCACATTTGGCTCAATTCCGACAGCTATAACCACCATATCGCACTCATACTCGCCTTTATTCGTTATTACCTTTTCAATCCTGTCTTTCCCCTCAAAAGCGATTACTTTCTCATTGAGTCTCAAATTAACCAATTTACCCATCTCTGCTTTAAGAATAGCCCCAATTTCAGCATCGTATTCTGGTAAGGGATGTTCCTTTAGCTCGATAACAGTAACTTTTTTACCAATTTTCAAGAACGCTTCTGTCATCTCAACTCCGATGTAGCCAGAACCTATCACAACAACTTTCTCAGCATCCTTAGCCCAAACCTTGACTTTTTTACCATGTTCAATGTAATTGACACATGAAATTCCCTCCAAATCCTCATTTTCAACGTTGAGTTTTGATGCTTTCGATCCAGTTGCAAAAAGGAGTTTATCCCACTCATATTCCTTTCCTCCAGCAACTAAATAACCATCACCAACTTCATCAACTTCTAATGAATTATTAACCTCTATTCCTCTCTCCTCTTTAAAAAATGTGGTGTCATACGTGCATAAATTCCTAAAATTTTTTACCACATCTCCCACATAAAAAGGAATTCCACACGGCGCATGGCTAACGTAGGGTGATTTTTCAAACACTCTAACTTCCCATTTAGGTTGCAATCTTTTGATTCTCGATGCAGCCGTCATTCCAGCAGCCCCACCACCGATAATAGCGATTTTCATTCATTCAAACTTAGATAATGATAAATATTTAAAAATTTGTGTCACACCCCTTTGTTTCCTTTGGAGTTTGAAGTTGTTACTATCCATAACTGCTATTTCTATTAACTGGAGTTCCCTCGTTGAGCTGTTTAATTGTCCAACTGATTTTCTTGTTCGTCAATTTTTTACAGGAGTTGAGTTTAAGATTGTGAAATAATTTTGGGACAAAACAATAAAATTTGAGGGTATTTAAAGTCAAACTTTAGGATTGTACAATATCTTCCTATTTCTCAAAAGCTTTTAAACTAATGATTTTATCTTCATTAATATTCCTCTCATCAATTTCAAAGAGTGAATGGTAGTACACTAAGCATGAAATAAACTTTCTTGCAAGTTTCTTATGATAATTTGATACGCGAACTATTTTTCTAATTTTTCCATTTTTTGTAGTTGTAATTTCAGTATGTAGGATGCCGTCTTCCTCTAACTCTTTGATTGTTGATTGTACTGTTACAAAAGATAATTTTGTTTTTAGCTGAATCTGGCTTAAGGATTCTTCTCCCTCAATAGAGGAGAGTATTAAACATTTCGTGTAAAACTTTACGAGGTCTTTAGAAAGTATCATTACTGACTTTATATAGTCATCGTATTTAGTCTTTACCATTGTTAATTTAGTTTATTTAGCTAATATAAAGAAAAGTTAATATATCTACAATTTAAAAAAGATTAAGAAATGGGAGGTGAAGAAGGTTAATGCACGAATCTGAACTAAAAGAAACAAATCAGGGGGGTTTGGTATGAGTGTGTTTAATTCAATATATAGGGACATCCAATATGTTACGAAAAGATTATCGTTAGACGGTACCTCTGAAATTTTAGTAAATGAAGCAATTGAAATTGTGGCAAACCTCTCGAAAGAGGACTTTTTACTTAATTATCCAGTGAGAGACATCGTAATTGCGGCCATATATGCTGCAAGCCGAAAAATTGGGTACCTATCTCCCCATTTCAAATCAAAGAAGCGTATGACGATAGAGCTATTTGGAACAATTCGTGGATAAAAACACTAGAGCTAATAGAAAAGTTTTAAATATTTAATTTTTGAAAAATTAAATATATGTCACAAGAATCTGCTGTTACGGAAAATGCAAATGAGAATAAGGAAGTAATTCTTGTTAGCGGTCCTCCTGGTTGTGACCGAGACGGATACTTAAAACAGGTTATTGAAAAAAGAGAAGAACAAACAAGTTATTATCATGTTTACGACTATATAGCTAAAGCTGGAAAGGAGAACGGTAAAAAAGTTACTAAAATAAATATTTTACAATTAGAAAAATTATCAAGATACAGAAAAGAGGCATTTGAAATGATTAAAAAGGAAATAGAGGTTAGTAACAAAAAGTATCACATCGTCAGTACTCCTGCGGTATTTTATCATCTTGATGACACGAGGATTAATGGATTGACTGAAGAACTCTTGTGCATTCTACAACCAGAAGTGATCATAGCTTTTATTGATGATTTAATAGAAATGAAAAAGAGACTTAGAGGTGACGAGTACTGGGGCGAGTCTTTTGGTTCGGAAGGAGCACCATTGGATTTTTTGTCTAGGTTTTTGATCCATATACGATAAAAGATTGGGACATTGTAGGTAAATATGATGAGGCAATAAAGAAGAGTATAAATGAAATTGAGTTAGATGGTTTAAAACTTGATATTAAAGAAGTAGAAAGAGCTATTGACTCTATAAGAATGCAAATAATAAAGAGAGATTTGTGGATGATAGATAGTGCTAATGCAATTGTTGTTTACCATTTAGATACCGAAGCTTCGGCTGGTGTAATGACTGAAATTGTGCATGCAGATAGTAAAAGAATGCCAGTTTTTGGAATATTTCCGTATAGAAAAAGGCCAAGTCCGTTTCTAGAATATTTTATGAACTGGGGCAGTATACGAACTTGGGTTAAGGGAGAAAAAGATAGTCCTGAGGAATTAAATGATGAAGAGCTTGAAAAACTTGAGAATGAAATTATTGAAAAAAATAAATCGCTTAAAGGAGCATTTTTTTACAATTTTATAATACCCCATAAATAAGTTTGTAATGTCACTACACAGCCAACTTCTGTAAAGCCTTCTTTTCCCCAATCCCAATCGAATAAGGATTAATAATAAGATGATGTACGTTGACATATTAATTTTGCAGTAGCTCTCACCGTTTTACGATGTAAACCTAAAAACACAAAAGGTTCTTTAACAATTTGGTGAATCTAAACAATCGACTAATGCAACTGCAGATGATACTTAGCCAACACGATATTAAAAAATCTTTAAACCGCGCTTAGCTACTTTGATATGATGAGAAATAAAAAAATTTTAATGGTAATAATTGATGGTATCTCAGACAGACCAGTAAATAATAAAACTCCATTAAGTGAGGCTAAAACTCCCAACATGGATAGAATTGCAACCATGGGAATAAACGGAATCATGGATACGATTGCACCTGGTATAAGACCTGGTAGTGATACGGGACATTTAGCCCTACTAGGTTACAATCCTTTTAAATTCTATACGGGAAGGGGGCCTATAGAGGCAGCAGGAGCGGGAGTTAAAGTAAATCCAGGAGATATTGCATTTAGAGTGAATTTTGGTACTGTCAAGGGCGAAGGGAATATTTTTGATAAAATCGTCGTCGACAGGAGGGCTGGGAGAATTAGTAAAACCCAACCCTTAATCGATGCTATAATGCAAGGTGTAAATCTTGATGTAGAGTTTATTTTAGCAAAAGGCAGCGGTCACAGAGCTGCCTTGGTTTTAAGGGGTAAAAATTTATCTGATAAGATAACAGACACAGACCCCAAAATTATCGGTGAAAAAGTAAAAATGTGTAAACCCCTAATTGATGATAGGAATGCTATATTCACTGCAAAAATTGTAAACGAGTTTATGGAAAAATCCCATGAAATACTGGAGAACCATCCTTTAAATAAAGACAGAGAGAACCAAGGATTGCTAAAAGCTAATGCACTTCTTTTAAGAGGAGTTGGAAAGGTTCCACACATCCCATCTTTTAGTGAGAGGTATGGTATGAGGTTAGCAGTAATATCTGGTACCACTTTAATTAGGGGTATCGGAAAAGTGCTGGGTGGTGATTTGATAGAAGTTGAAGGCATGACGGGGGGAAAAGATACAAGCATCAAAAATAAAGTAAAAATGGCAATTAAAAGCTTGGAAGAATATGGGTTTGTGTTGTTGCACTTTAAGGCTACTGATGAGTTTGGACATGATGGGGACTTTGATGGGAAGAGGAATTTTATAGAGAAGATAGATATGGAGTTAAAACCTCTTTTAGAGTTAGATTTTTCGAGGGTTTGCTTAATACTAACTGCCGACCACTCCACATCCATTATAGCTAAAGAGCATACAGCCGACCCCGTTCCAGTTACTATTGTTCATGAAGGGGTTAGAGTGGATGATGTTAAGCAATTTTCAGAGTTTGAAGCTTACAAAGGGGGTTTGTGCCGAATAAGAGGGATGGATTTGATAAACATAGCTTTGGATTTGATTGATAGGGCGAAGAAGTTTGGAGCTTAAATCAAAATCATCTTTTCCCGAAATTATTTCCCACTCTGATAAACCCCCATGTGAAATTAGATGAAAAAGTGATAAACCTTTAAACTTTACTGAAAATAGCTTAATTTGCCAGCCAACGTAGATAAATAGTTTTTGATGTACTACATGGATAGATACCAGATTACTGTTAAAGAAATGATTAACGAGATTGGAAAAGAACTCCCACTAATTTTAGGAGAAGATGTTGAAAAGTTCATGAGCAGTTTGGTAGAAATGTTGATGAATAGTTAATGAAAGGACAATTATAGCACATGTAACTGCTTTAAGTGATCACTCATCAAGTAGATGTTATGGAATGAAAGTATTGAAGATTATGATGAAGTTAAAGACTAATATAGATGAAATAGCAGTTGATGAAGACGTCAAATCGGAAACTTGAAACTACATTTTCTTTTGAAAAAGATCTACAAGAATTTGTTTCCATGAATATTGAATCTATTGAAGATAGGCTCAGCTTAGTTGATCGTGAATACAATATAAAATTGGGAGAATACACATACTTGCAAAAGATAAACAAAATAACTTGTCGTAATCGAATTAAAAGTTAGAATGGCAAAAAAGACGTTTTAGGATAAATACTCAGCTATATGACAACTATCTATCAAGAAAAGGATGCTAGTGATGTTAGAGGAACAATAACTGCAAATGATTATGGGCTATGTATTCTTACTAAATCCTATGTTTAGGATCTAGGAATCTTCTTGAGGAAGTAAATTTTTAGGAATACAGGAAGGTGAGATACCTAATGAGGGTTTCAAAGCTTAGTCTAAACAACTCGAAAACATGATAAAATGAATAGTAACTGCTGATGTTCATCGTAGTCATCTCATAGTTTACACCGTTACCTAAAAACCAGAAGTAAAGCTGCACAGTTTGTTTTTATGATTTTGTTTGTGTGTATTTTGCTGTTGAAAAAGAATTTGAATGGGAACATGGACAAATAGTACAAATAATCAAAGATATTCTTGACGAGAGAGAAAGTCTTGACAACAACAAACTGGAAAACTTCAAAGTTATATTCCACTCACGTTCATCGTTTCAGATGTCATAGTGTTTGCAACAAACGAGAGACTGTAAAGAAATGATTGGGGTGTGGTAGAGTTAATTGTTTTTCTTAGCTTACACAAAAGTGTAAAATCTACTAGGCTTGATTTTAATTGTTATTTAAGGCAAATCATAACTCAAACCATCAAGTTACTAACTCTTCCCAAATAGAAAACATCATCAGCAATACCATAAACCTCCACCTCACCCAGCTTTACGTTTTTAAGAATGGGAGAAAGAAAAGAGTCTAAATTTAATATATTACTTCCTGGTAATATTGGAGAGAACGCTGGCATCACAACTACAACTCTCCTCTCATCACTGATTTTTAAATAACACGGAAATGTGTAAAAACCCCCTTCAAATCTAATTTTTATAGCAGGATGTTCATGACCCATTAAAATCTTATTACTGTCACAATTTCTATGTCCATGTACAATTCTCCAATTTTCGATAGATAGTTCATCAACCAAAAGTATATCATACTTTGATAGGATAACTCCCAAATAATTATCGTGATTTCCCCTAACAACTTCGATTTCAACATCTATTTCATCCAAAAATCTCTTAACATCATCCCACTCATAAGGTAAGTTTCTACTAAACTCGTGTTTGAGGTCTCCAGCAATTACCAATCTATTAATGCTGTATTTTTCTATGATTTCCTTTGTGTTCTTAATTATTTCATCAACTTGCATTCTCGGTATGTGAATGCCTCTATCCAACAACACGTTTTCGATACCGAGATGTAAATCCGAAATTATGGCTGTCTTCTTCACCACTATTGCCTTTTCAGGAGTTAGCAGCAAATCACCTATTTTAAACACCATTTAGTATTCATATCCAAAAGTATTTTAGTTTTTTACTTGAAGTTGTAAACTTGTTTGTCTCCCATAAAAAAACCACTCAATAATTTTTATAGTTCAGGACGTTCTAATAACTCAACATACAATCCAGTACTAATTTACTTCCTTTAATAAGATAATTCCATTTAAAATCTGAAATGAGAATATTACACCCAAAAACGATGAGTCTCATTGGTAATTAGAGTGGAAATAAGAGATCTTAAGAAAGTCCTCCTGAAAGGGTTTTTGGTTATGCATGGAGGGGGTTTGATGGCGGGAAATGATTTTAGGAAACTACAGCTTCTGATGGGATGGAAGGATTGAAGTTTTATATGTTTTCTTGAGGAGGTTTAGATACTGTGATGGAAAACCAAAAATCATTGTTCAAGTTTTTGGTATTTCTGTTTACAAAGACTTGGATTGAGATGTAGCATGAAACTTGGCTAAGAAATGCGGTAGAAGGTCCTTTCCAAAGTTTAAGGATAGGACGAAAAGGTTTTGGAATAGTATTAAAAGTTGATTGGAAAGTTTCATAATGTTTTAAATTACCAGAGGTGTTAATCTTGACAGCCCCTAGCAAATGCTTTTAGATATTCCTATAGCTTAATCTATAAGTATTATGGGAGTACTCCTATGAATTTATCCAACTCTAGACGATTTGGAGAACGTAAAATCAGTTAAACGCGGTTTTATTTCAATACTGTAGGTAGTTCCCCTCTTTAAATTCAACGAAGTTAAGCAATCTCATCAAATCTCAAATAACAGTCCGGATCTTCTCTCCATAGATCTCCCGCTCTTAAAGCTCTTAGTCTGAAACCACCACAAACATCCTTAAACTTGCAAATCTTACATTTACCCTTTAAAAACTTTGATTTGTTCCTTAATTTAACCAACAAATCATCATCTCCAAACCACAATTCCTTAAACGTTTTCTCTCTCAAATCTCCGATTGTGTAATCCCACCAAAATTGATTAGGGTGGAGTTTTCCAAATGCGTCTATGTTTGCCAGTCTTATCCCACTGCTATCCCCTCCCCTGTACCTCAAAAATTCAAGTGCGGAGTTTGCCAGATCCTCGTCTATCTCTTTTAATCGTAAATAAACATAAACTCCGTCGGCAGGATTGTCTACAGTCATAATCTCGGTTTTATAACCGCTTTCAACAAGTTCTAAGGATTTGTTAAATAGAAAATCAATCAATCTTCTCCTTTCAGCGTTTGTTATATCATATTCAAATTCAGCCCTTCCTGAGGGTACTAAATGATACAGACAAAATCTTGGTATGTCATTTTCAGTAAGTAGGTTTATAACAGGTTCAACATCTTTAATGTTATGCTTGGTTACGGTAAATCTAATTCCACTCAAAATTCCAACCTCTTTGACATTAATCAGTCCTTGAACAGCTTTTTCAAACGAACCTTTACAACCTCTAAATTTATCGTGTGTATTTTCAAGACCATCGATACTAACACCAACGTAAATGAAACCCGCATTTTTGAGTTTTTCTGCAATTTCTGGCGTTATTAATGTCCCGTTTGTTGATAAAACGCAGTTGATGTTTTTAGATGTGGCGTATTCAGCGATCTCGTATATATCATGCCTGAGTAAAGGTTCGCCACCACTGAATAGTATGGTTGGGACTTTAATTTCAGATAGTTGATCGATTATGTTCAAGCAATCTTCAGTTTTAAGCTCATCTTTGTTTTTATCTCCTGCTGAGGCGTAGCAATGAAGACATTTTAAATTGCACTTTAGTGTAATATTCCACACAACTATGGGAATTAAACTCCTACTGAATTCTACAAGCTTTTTTGGTATTTTAGCATCATCACCATAGGTTAATCTTTTTGATACTGTTGCCTCGCCCGTTATCATTTTAGTTATTCCAATCATCAGAATGGAGGTTTATTGGCGGTATTATAGTTTAGTGGTTGTGACCGCTGTTAGTCAAGATTGTAGAGTAAATAGTTAAATAGTTTATATTTAGAATTATTTCACCCTACTTGTTTGGAACTATCAACAAATTCCTTTCAATAGTTCTTTTGAATCTAGAAGTTGATTGGAAAGTTTCATAATGTTTTAAATTACCAGAGGTGTTAATCTTGACATTACCTTATTTGTCTTTTCACATC
>QMZC01000049.1 GCA_003662995.1 Archaeoglobales archaeon | reverse complement strand
TTTGTTTCCTTTGAAATTTGAATTAGTTAGGTCTTTTTACGGGGGAAGGTTGATTTAGTGGTTGTTTGTTGGTAAAACAGATTAGGTGGAAGGTTTGGTTGGTGGTTGAGTAAACACCCTAAAGGCTTTTAGTTCTTTTTCTAATGGCAATGCCAGTTATACTGCTGCCGCTTGCATCTGCTACGGGTGTATTGGTGCTGGAGGTGGGTTTGTAATTACTCCAGCTTTGATGAGTGCTGGAGTTAGAGGTATTCTTGCTGTAGGTACGGACATGTTCCATATATTTTCAAAGGCAATCATGGGTACAGCAGTTCATAAAAAGCTTGGAAACGTCAGCATTGGGCTAACTATTGCATTTGTGGTAGGTTCTATTGTTGGAGCTACATGTGGGGGCTATATAAACAGAACGATCTACTATGCAAATCCTGTAATGAGTGATATTTTTATAAGCTTGGTTTATGTTTTTCTTTTGGCTTCCTAGGTATCTACGCATTGCGAGATTATTTAAAATTAAAAAGAGTAGCCACAACTTTCGATGCACACGACACGCACGAGTCACATCAATTTAATGGTGCTGAAATTACAACAACGACAAAATTGGCATTGAAGGTGCAATCAATAAAACTTCCACCAATGATATCTTTTGACCATGATATTACGCCAGGTGGCCGTCAAGTATCTGCTTGGCCTGTTTGTGGGGTTGGATTTGTTGTTGGCTTGGTATGTGCAATAATGGGTGTTGGAGGTGGTTTTCTTGCATTTCCACTGCACGTATATGTTCTAGGTGTCTCTTCATTTACAACTGTTGGTACAAACATCTTTCAAATAATATTTACAGCTGGATATGCATCCATAGCCCAATATGCAATATTTGGATTTGTATTCTATACACTTGCTATGGGTCTTTTACTCGGTTCATTAGTTGGTATACAAATTGGTGCTTTAGTAACAAAGGTCGTTAAAGGATTTACAATCAGAGGTCTCTATGCTATTGCAATTCTAGCAGGATTCTTAAACAGACTTTTTGCTTTACCAAGAAAACTCGCATCTGCTGGTGTAATATCCTTAGATAAATCTATTGGAGATGCATTAAACCTCACTGGAGTTGCCATATTCTTTGTAATAATAGGTCTTTTTGCAGTGTGGGTACTTTGGAGCTTCGTTAGAAACTTTAAATTACTTAAGGAGGTATAACTATGCAGAAAAAGAGTTTAGGGGTCGGAATTTTTCTTGCTGCAACATTTTTTGGCGTCCTTGCACTCATGGCCATGCCAATATGGAATGGGGCTAACTTCGTAAAATATGCTGATGATACGTTCAATTCTCTTTCAAAGGGTTCAGTATACTTTATACCTGAAATTAGAAAGAAAGCAGAGAAATACAGTGACAGATATATAGATGTGAAAATAAAACTAGAAAACGAGTATATTGCAAAAAAAGTAGGTTTACTATATTCGAGAGCTGGTGCCTAAAGTTAAAGTTACAAACAATGAGGTTGCAATAAACGGAAATCTAGGAGAAATCCTCAAAAGTGCTTTAACTGATGCGGACTTAGCCTATAAAAATGAATTGGCTGCTAAACATGGGCTTAATGGTAAAGAAATACTATATTGTTGGTGGATATCACTGAAAGAAATAGCAAAATACTATGAATCAAACAGTAAGTTCGATGAAGCGTTATTCATTAAAGACGATGTTTTAACAAAAGCTATTGAACCAGCATATAACTTCTATGGATTTAAGGCCGAATCGGTTGAAAAAGAATTCTACCTCGTAGCTGGACTGCTATCGTTCTATGTAATATACACAGTCTGGTGGGGGTTTGCGATATTCTTCCTTTTCGAGGGTTTAGGGTTAAGGATGGAGAAAGCTAAAGAGAGAAAGGAAGTATGAGTCAGATTTCACAGTTTTGGAAGGTGGATTACATGATAGAAATGAAATGGAAAGTTTTAGTAGTGATTGACGAATCGGCAGCTGGTAGAAAAGCTGTAGACTGTGCAGTAGACCTGTGCTTAGCCGGATTCAATAGCAAACTCTACATACTCTACATTAAGGATACAGAACCAATACAACTTTCTGAAGAAGAAGAGAAATTTTACGGTTCTTTGATAATCAAAGCCAATAGAGTATTAGTAAATACAGTGGAGAGATTGGAAAGACTCAAAGTTGATTTTGAAATAATAGGTTGTCATTTTGGAGTTGCTGTTGAAGAAATTGAGAGAGTCGAGAGAGAATTGGAGATAGACATGATCATAATTGGAGCTCAAAAACTCCTTTCATTCAATAGGCTATTGGGAGGGCATTATTCAGAGAGGATGATATTCGAAACAAAATCACCTGTTTTAATCGTAAAGCCTGAACACAAATCTAAAGTCGAGATGCTGACAAAAGTAAAATTTTAGCTTGTTGTGGTGTCTGGAATGAGTAAATTTTGTAATTAGGAGGTGGGGAAAATGTTTAGGCTCTATCATATAAAACAATCTCTCGCAAATTGGCTGGATGAATTGGCAGAGTTTATGGATCCAGATACTGGCAATTTATTTGAGCCTATAAATGAGTTAACGATAAGTGATATTGAGAACATTGAAACCACTCAAAAGCATGTAGAAAAGAAAGTGAGTTACGAATAATAACACGATCTTTGCAACAAGCCTAGTTGAACAATTTCACACGGACTGTGAGCCAATTCTACAATACTCTAATTTTTAAACTTTTTATTTTGTTTTACTGCAGTGGAAAACTATTTTGGTATTCATTACCGAATACACGTATGGATTTAAGCGTGGTATTCATACCAATCGTAGCTTTTGTTGTCGGTTTTGTATGCTCACAAGCAGGTGTATCGGGAGCTTTTTTGCTCTTACCATTCCAAGTAAGTGTTTTGGGATTCATCAGTCCATCAGTAAATGCAACAAACTTCCTCTACAACATTGTAGCAATCCCCAGTGGCGTTTACAGATATTGGAAAGAAGGAAGAATGATGTGGATTCTTGCTTTGATAATAATTGCAGGCTATTTATCGGGAATTTACATAGGTTCGCTGATAAGGGTGAACTACCTCCTTAACCCAAAAACTTTTAAGCTCTTTATTGGCGTTGTTCTTCTGTACATCGGAGCTAGATTGCTCTTATCTGCAATAAATCCCGAAAAAAGAATAAAAAAATTGGATGAAAGGATAGTGGACTCTGGAATTAAAGGGGTTGTAAGAATCGAGAAAATCAGCTTTAAAATTGTATCCTTTGATTTTTGGAATGAGAGATATTCCTTCCCTCCATTGCTAACGTTCATGGTTGCTTTAGCTATAGGAATAATTGGTGGAGCTTACGGAGTTGGTGGAGGGGCGCTGATGTCCCCATTACTTGTCACGTTTTTCAACCTCCCAATCCATACGATAGCCGGGGCAAACCTACTTGGAACGTTTGCAGCTTCAATTATTGGAATAGGAAGCTTTACAGCTTTGGGATATCCACCAAATTTGAAAACAGGGTTGTTACTCGGTGTTGGAGGGCTAGCAGGAATTATTTTGGAGCGAGATTTCAAAAGTTCGTTCCCGAAGTTAAGATAAGGTTTCTGCTAAGTATTCTGATACTGCTGCTTTCTGGAAAGTACATAGTGCAATTCTGGTTGTAGCTAAATCACACCCATACTGCTAAGCTTCTCAGGCAGATATACGTCTGTAACGTAATCTAAACCGTACTTCGCCAAAGCCTGCTGTTCAGATTTCTTGTTCAATTCTAACTGCAGTTTGACCTCTTTTCTCCAAAACTCCGTGTTAAAGCGGGGATCGCTCAAAATGGAATTTAACGCCTTTATGTCCTCATCTGACAGCTTGTCTGATGGCAATTCATATTTCACAATATCAGAAGGTATTATTCCAATAAATTTAGCTTGTGGAGTTGCCAAGTATTCAGACAGATGAGCAGATTTTATTGAGCCGTAAGCCACGCTTGCAAAAATTCGATAACTCCACGGATCTCCATCTGTAAACACAACAACAGGCAGATTCAATTCAGTATTCAACCTTCTTAACAACCTCCTCGTGCTTCTTGCTGGCTGTCCCTTCAAGTGGACGATTATTGCATTGTAATCTTCATCAAACCCGTTTTCAACCAATCTGTCCCTCATACCACCTGTCTCTATTGCTATAACAAACTTAGCGTCATGATCAACGAATTCGAGCTTATCAACATTGGTTGGAATTTGATAGCCTCCTTCACCAACATCATCTTGACAATGAATTTCCTTAACACCCCTCCTCGTCTCCTCCCTAATCTTTATTGGGCCAATAACTGTAGCACCATCCTCCTCAGGTCTAACGTGGAAATGCTCTCGTTGAAAAGCTGTGAGGATCTCTAAATCCTCTATTAGTCTATCGCTTTCATGCTGTTCATCGAACTTAGCCAATCCCCAGTTTTCGGAGATATAGTAAAGCTCTCTGAGTGTTGATGATTTGTTTAAATTTAATTGCTCTTTCAAAAATCCGATGACATAAACCATCTTCAAGAGCTGATAAGCACCTTTAACACTCTTAGCCGATCTCACAGACTTTCTATCACCATAAACCCACACTTCGCTATCTTCCTTAAATTCAATGTTGTGTTTCGTTCTTGTGGCGATTTCAATTTCGGGAATTTTACCTAACTTAATCTGATTGTACAATCCTTCAGCTATGCTCAAAAGTGAGGCTAAACTTTGCCTTTCAATGGATTTCATGTATTTTAATTAATGTGGAGATATAAATTCTTATCGTACAGAGTTTAATTTACCAAACAAGCTTACAAGCCTCATCGTAACCAATTTCAATAACCGTGTCGATGAACTTAATGTGTTTTTGAATTAATTCCTCAAATTCCTTATCATCAATAACTTCCCCCTCCATTTCTCTTCTAACAAGATTGTACAGCTTATCTATCGGTCTTTTGAAATCATAAAGCCAGACTTTTTCAACTTTAAAACCCTCTTTTCTCAAGAAATCCTCAATCTTGTCATTCAAATTAATACATGCATTTTTATTTCTAGCCTTTTCAACAATTCTGATTGCTTCGTATTCAGCGAACTCAACATTTGATTTTAGATCATCCATTATTGCTTCCTTCCACTCCTCAACGTTTATTTTGCCAAGCTTTGCCTTCAAAACGAGGTTTAGCAAACTGGTTGATGTTTTTCTCTCCCTGTTGCTGTGGTCGTTGTCTTTATAGCAGTAGATTTTGGCGTTTAGGTTTGCTCTTACCAGTGGCTGTAGGGCGTTAAGGTCGTGGACATAAAAGGTAGCTATTCTTTGTAAGCTCTCAAAATTTTCTAAACTAAGATATGGCTCAAATTCAAGTGGTAGATTGACAAAAATCGCATCAAACCCTTCATTTCTTAAAACTTCGACCAATTTTTCTGTACACCATGCGGCATTCAAAACCATGAAGTTCACAATCACATTAGATGATTGTAGAGAATGTTAAAAATTCTTTTTGAATTTTTCGGTATACCGAAAAATTCAAATACATATTGAATATATATTCAATGGTGATTGCCATGCCGGGTGGTGATAGGACAGGCCCATGGGGGATGGGACCGAGAACTGGAAGGGGTGCAGGATTCTGTTCAGGGTACAGAATGCCAGGATTTATGAACAGGTTTGTCTGGCCGCCTTTTGGGGGTAGATGGTTTGGAAGATGGTTTGGTAGAGGATTTAGGAGGTTTTATGGAAGACGAAGAGGCAGGTGGTAGTCATGCCATGGTGGGCTGGTTGGGGTAGAGGCTGGGGATGGAGATGGTTTGCCTATCCATACGGTCATTTCATCCCGTATGTCCCAATTTACCCATTCGGTTACCCAACGAGGGAAGAAGAACTGGAGATGCTAGAGGAGGAAAAGAGATTTTTGGAGGAGGAACTTGAGTACGTGCGGAAGAGAATTGAAGAGCTTAGGAAAGAGATTGGAAAGTAATTCGTTTAATTTATTTAAATTTTTCATTCACAAATTCAAAAATTTAAATTTATTCTATAAGTTAGACTGCCAGAATAATGAATTTTTAAAAAACGAATTCAGTGAAAATATTAATAAATTCCAAAAGTACTGGAAAAAATTTATTAAAAGCGATATCTTCTTGACTCTGGAGCAAGCTTGATAATAAAAGAAGAGGTGAAAAAATGAAAATTGCTGCATCAACAAATAGTGGTGGGTTGGATGATACAGTTACCCCAATGTTTGGAAGAGCACCATCCTTTACAATAGTTGAAGTGGAAAACAATGAAATCGTTGCAATAGAGACCATAAAGAATCAAGCAGCGGTGCGTGGAGGTGGAGCAGGAATTGCCGCATCACAGACGTTGGTTGATAAAGGTGTTGAGGTTTTGTTAACCGGAAACGTTGGACCTAATGCGATGGGCGTTTTAAATTCTGCAAACATCAAGATATACAAGGCTGATGGATTGAGTGTTGAGGAGGCAATCAACAAGTATCTGAGAGGTGAACTGAAGGAAATATCAATGCCATCCCAACCGATGAAGGGTAAAAAGAAAGGGGGAAGATGGTTTCAGTAATTCTGAAAATTAAAGATCACTGCATCGAAACTGCTGCAAAAAAGAAGTACAATGAACTGGTGAATTTACTGATTAAAGAAGACAACCCTAAAAAGGAAGAGGAGTTGGACATCATTTTGAATTTTTTGAAAAAAGCTGATTTTGGAAAACTCAGAAAGATGGGGTATGATGGGAGTAAGGAAGTTGTTGTTGAAGTGTTTGAGGATGGTAGCATTAAGGAGGTTTAAATGAGGATTGCAATAGCATCAGGTAAAGGAGGGACGGGTAAAACAACATTGGCGGTAAATCTTGCAGTTTTTAACAACCTCAACTTGTACGATTTGGATGTCGAAGAGCCAAACGATTACTTGTTTTTTAAACCAGCGAAGTTAGATACGATAGAAGTGTTCAGGAAGGTGCCAGTTGTAAATGAAAAATGCAACGGCTGTGGAATATGCAAAGATGTCTGCGAATTTAAGGCAATAGCAGTAATCGATAAAGCGATGATTTTTCCTGAAATCTGTCATAGCTGTGGAGCTTGCATATACTTCTGTCCTGAAAAAGCATTAGATGAAGAAAACAAGTTGATTGGCAAGATTATTAAAGCATACAACGAGATAACACTAACTTACGGCATCCTTGAAATTGGTGAAGCTTCTGCAGTACCCTTGATTAAGGAGGTTAAAAAAGAAATCAAAAACGGAATTATTGATTGCCCTCCGGGCACTTCCTGCCCGATGGTTGAGAGTGTTAGGGACGTAGATTTTGTTGTTTTGGTTGCAGAACCCACACCCTTCAGCTTACATGATTTAAAGATTGCTATAAATGTTGTTGAAAGTTTAAAGCTCAGATATGCGGTTGTTTTGAACAAGCACGGTTTACCTTTTGACGGTGTTGAAAAGTACTGTAAGGAGAAGGGAATAGATATCATCGGAAAAATTCCCTTTAGTAAAGAAATTGCTGAGAAGTATGCAAATGGTATGCTGCTTGGAGAGTATAAAGATTTGTTCAAAGAAATCTACGGTGTAATAGGTGATTGAATGAAGCAAATAACAGTAATAAGTGGTAAGGGTGGAACTGGAAAAACAACGATTGCTGCGATGTTTTATGCTTTGTCAGATTCAGTTATTGCTGATTGCGATGTTGATGCCCCCAACCTACATATACTGTTAAAACCTAAAATAATCGAGGAATTGGATTTTTTTGGAATGAAAAAGGCTGTAATTACCGATTTATGCACGCAATGCGGTTTGTGTTATGAATTGTGTAGGTTTGATGCTGTTTTTGTTGACGAAAATTACTCAATAGACATGTCAAGGTGTGAGGGTTGCGCTTTCTGTTACAATGCTTGCCCTGAAAAGGCAATTGAAATGGTTGATAACAAATCGGGCAAGCTCTTTGTATCCAAAACCGATTATGGATACTTTGTTCACGCTTTACTGAATCCAGGAGAAGAAAATAGTGGTAAGCTCGTGTCAGAAGTAAAAATGAAGGCTAAAGAAATAGCCGAAAAAGAAAAAGTGGAATACCTAATCGTTGATGGTGCTCCCGGCATTGGATGCCCAGTAATAGCATCTTTAAGCGGAGTAGATGCAGCTTTAATCGTCGCTGAGCCAACTATGTCAGGATTAAACGATATGGCGAGAACTATCAGGCTATGCGAGCATTTTAAGATTGAAACGTTTGCATTAATAAACAAGTTCAATCTGAATGAAAGAATGGCAGCTAATGTTGAATACTACTGTAAAAACAACGACATAGAGGTGCTCGGAAAAATACCCTACGATGAAAACATTGTTAAACAGATATCAAATATCGAATTTCCGTTTAAGGGTAACGCAGCAGATAAAATTGCTGAGGTCTGGAATAGGTTAAAGGAGGTGGTTTGATGCAGAAGAGGGTTACGGATGAAGATATTAAAAAGAGGTTAGACAAAATAAAGTTTAGGATTGCAGTAATGAGCGGAAAAGGTGGAGTTGGAAAGTCAACGATGAGTGCTTTGTTGGCACTGCATTACGCAAAGGAGGGGAAAAAGGTTGGATTGCTCGATGCTGATCTGCTTGGACCAAGCATCCCACATCTGTTTGGGCTATCGAATCAAACAGTAGGTTATGGCAAAGATGGTTTTGAACCGGCTTTAACGTCCAAATACAAAATTAAAGTAATGTCAATGCAGTTTTTGTTGCCTGACAAGGAGATGCCTGTGATATGGAGAGGTCCTTTACAGGCTGGTGTGTTGAGGGAGTTCTTGGGCAGGACAGCTTGGGGTGAACTGGATTACATGATTATAGATTTGCCTCCAGGAACTGGCGACATGCCTTTAACAGTAATGCAGGATGCAAAGCCGAATGGGGTTGTTGTAGTTGCAACACCTCAAGAGTTGACGTCGGTAATCGTTGAAAAAGCGATAAACATGGCAAATGCAACAGAGACGCATGTTGTTGGATTAGTTGAAAACATGACGTATTATGTCTGCCCAAATTGTGGGCATAAGAGCTACATATTTGGTAAGAGTAGAGCAATAGACCTTGCAAGAAAGTATGGAATTGAGTATTACACAGAGTTGCCAATAGATTCTAAGCTTCTTGAACTGGCAGACAACGGTAAGATTGAGGAGTACGAAACGGATTACTTCTACCAATTTCCGTTTTAAATTTTATTTTTTTAATTCTTAGTCTAAAACGAAAACAATTTGAAGTTTAATTGTTAGCATTTCTAATGCTCATAGCAATTGAAGGCATAGATGGTTCGGGGAAGACGACAATAGCAAATTACTTAAAGGATGAGCTGGAAAAAGAGGGATTCAAGGTTGTTGTTCTTAAAGAACCGACAAACAGTGTTTATGGGCAAAGAATCAAGCAATCTTTAAACAACAGGCTGGATGTTAATGAGGAATTGGAATTGTTTTTGCTCGATAGAAAACACGATGTTGAAAACAACATACTGCCAGCATTGGAAAATAATTACATTGTCATTATGGATAGGTACTACTTCTCGACAATCGCATATCAAGGAGCAAGGGGGGTTGATGTTGATAAAATTAAAGAGATGAACGAGGAGATCGCTCCAAAACCGAATTTGGTGCTAATTTTAGATGTTGATCCAAAAGTGGGAGTAGAGAGGATAGTAAAGAGGGGAGACGAGCCAAACAAATTTGAAGATTTAGAGTACCTAAAAAGAGTTAGAAGCATATTCCTGAAGTTGAGAGATGAGAACGTTGTAGTAATCGATGCTAACAGAGATATAAATACGGTTAAAAAAGAGGTTTTAAATGTTGTAAGAAATCTGATAGTTTGATAGTAATCAATCTAAAAACTTCAATACTAAACATTTAATCACAGAAAATGTTTTATATATGTTATTTGATGAATTTTGTGGAATTTGCTCATGTTGTATTTAGAGAAATGGGCAGCGAAGAGATCGAAGAAATCATGGATTTGGAGGATGAGATTTTTGGTCGCAGCGTTTTTATAGAACTTTCGATGTTGCCTGTTCACAAGAAGGTGTTGGTGGCGGATGTTGGAGAGATAGCGGGCTTTGCCATAGTGTATTGGGATGAGAGCGGTTTTTATTTGGGTGCATTAGGGGTTAAGGAAGAATACAGAGGAAAGGGGATTGGTAGAGAACTTGTAAAGAGATGTGTTGAATTTGCAAAAAAGAAGGGTTACAACACTGTATGGTTGGAAGTGAACGTTGATAACGAGAAGGCAATTGAAATTTATAAAAACATAGGATTTAGGATTGAGGAGACTATAAAGCACTTTTATGGGATAGGAAAACATGCGTACAGGATGGTTTATGTAGATAAATAGTTCTATTTGATAAATCTATCATCCGCCCTTGATTTGGGCAATTTGTGAATACTTTTGGCAATCCAGCCTATTCTATCCGTTTTTCTTGCATCAAATTCAGGAACGTACGGCTTGATGTCTAACAGGGGTGTCCCATCAACAACATCAACATCTTCAATATACAGTATATTTCCCTCAACCCCGATTAGGCGAACCACCGACAAACCAATGGGATTTGGTCTTCTTGGTGCTCTTGTAGCAAACACTCCGTGTAATTCGTCATCCAAAAACGGTTTAACTACCAAGGAATAACCCTCTGACAGATGAAAATGGTAAATCAATATGATGTGGGAAAAACCATCAATATCCTTTAAACCTTCAACGTACTCCTCAAAGAGTTCTATACTGCCCTTTACACCTTTTGCTGCTGGAGGTTGAATTGGTGTGCCTTTAGCTTCTTTAAATGGAGAGTGAATTATTCCAATTGGTCTATATTTGATTTCGTGCATGCAAAATGTTTATTTGCAATCTTTAATGTTTTTCTCTTTCAACGCTTTTTCAACAATGCTCAAAACAAAAATAGAAAATAACTTCAATTCTTTGCCTTTCTTTCGGCAAGTTTTTCGATGGGTTCGATGTTTACCTCATCAAACTCTGCATAACCCTTGACTTTAATATAGTCCAAAACATCTCTAGCAAACCCCCCTCTCAGAAGTATCGTTGAATATCCATCATTACTACCAACGCTTCCAACGCTAACATCGGCTTCAACCGCAGTAAAATCTTTGCAGATTTCGCAGCCTGAAGGCACGATACTCTTCAGTTCTTTGACAGGCACTTCCAATCTGTTACCATCCCATTCCGCAATGAACTTGCCCTTCTCAATTGACATCCTCTTAACCTTGCTAATGTCAACTCCCCTTTTTTTCAAAAACTCCGAAAGTTGCCAGTGATAGAAGTTCTCAGTGCAGAACAAACCGATTGTGAGGACAACTCTCTCACCAAACAAAGCATCCTCTTCCTGCAATTTTCTAATTCCAGAAATCATACATGGCGTTCCGATAACTGCAACTCCCCTGTTACAAAGCAATGCTGCTGTTGTTGTGAGGGGCAAGACATCCGCAAAACTGTACTTCGACCCCCTAACATTTGGGTTCTTCAAATCTTCAATGCTCTTTATTTCAATGGCTTTTGGCTTCCAGTTTTCATCCCTTGTAACAAACACAGCTCTATCAATCAATCCCATTTCAAAGGCTGAAGCTACGATTTCTGTAACCATCCCACCATCCTGCCCCTCAAACCTCGTTGACTTTGCAGCCAAGGCATCTACGTACATCCCAAGTCCGCTCAACGGCTGATAATCCCACCTTGGGCAAACCCTAATGCATGCACCACAGTCCTTACACTTGTTCTTGTAGTTTGGAAAGTCTATCGGCTTATCCTCAACAACTATTCTACCCACAGGGCAGATTGCTGCACAAGTGCCGCAATAACTGCAAACACCAGTATCAATAACCCTCTCCTTTAACATCTCAAAATACGAAACTTCCCAAGTTGGTCTTTCAGGTATTGGGAGCTTTTTATATAATACATCCTCTGATACCTTTCTTTCTGGTATTAAAGCATACAACTCCTTATAACGAAGCATAATATCACTCTCGCTTCACCTTTCTAAACACAATTAGTGGGCAGTTCTTGCAGATGTCTGCTCCTGGAAAATCATCTCCAACAACAGCTATAGATGATCCGCCTTTCTGCTCAATTCTCTCAACCAACCTATCAACAACCTTGCCGATGTGTTCTCCAGGAATTATGACATTAACCTCTCCTCTTTCAGTCTTACCAGCAGTGTAACTACCACTGCATGCTGGAATGACGTTAATCGTTTTGTTCAAATACACCCAGACATCTCCGCCACACACAGCAGAATTCATCGTTAAGTTAAATTGCAGTGGGTGTACATCTAAAGCTGCCATGTAATCGTCTGCCAGATGATACGATTGAAGGTTGTCACAATAGAAGTGCACCACGTCAGGCTCAAAATAGGTCTTTGAGAGTGGAGAGACAATGAATGCTAACAGTTTGCCTTCAGGCAATCTTGGTTTTGTCTTTATAAATTTCTCAGCCTGCTCTCTACTCCTAACGTACTTCATGTGGCTCCTTATTTCACTCTCATCGTAGGATTTCCACCCGAAAACGTACGCTGCGTTGGAACAACCCATTCTCTCTCTAATACCAAGAATTGTCAATCCTTTCATCCTTGCCCCAGTCTGGTACTGGCAGTACGTTATTGGATGTCCGGTCATGTGGTACTCTGCATTTTCCTTAAACTCTTCTAATTCATCCTCACTAAAAACGAACTTTACAGCAATGGGGTAGTGTACCAACTTCAATCTCCTCATCAAAATATCTTCCATCTCTGCATAGTCACTGATATACGCTTCTCGATGAGATAGAACTTCCTCCATTTCTCACCACCGATTTCCTTAAATCCCATGCTCTTCTAAACGTTTCTGGAGTCCTGAAAGTATTACACAGTTACAAGTAAGTTTTATATTTGGTTGAACCTAACTTAAATATACTAATAAATCAAATTTACGAATATATTAAAAGCCTCGATTTCGAGTTTATGCGAATACTATTAAAGTTTTTCGGAGTTCTGAAATAATCTATAGAAATTCAGTGAGATTTTAAAAGTAGATAGCTCCAACGATAAGAGAAATGAGAAAGGGGTGAGGCAATGTTAGACGTCACTTGGATGGAAATAGCGGGGGAGACAATAAAAATCAACGCTGTCTTGTATTTGTTGTGGTGTATTTGGGTTGGTTGGATTTTCTCAACGGTCGGTGCCTTCGGAGGAATAATGGCAGGTGTAGGACACATCTCAATTTTGGGCATCGGTGCTTGGGCTAAGAAGTTGAAAGGTAAATCGATAAACATTGGAATGTACAGCGATGCTGGCAAATACCTCACAGACCACATAAGATTTTCAAACACCGCAATTACATGGTTGAACTCATTGTCGAGCACAATAAACTGGTACACGCAGAAGAGACTCGTTTGGCCTGCAGCAATTGCTATGGGACTGGGAATGGTATTTGGTGCACAGGTAGCTGTATGGGGCACGGGAGGCAAGTTAGGTGTTGCCCTCTACAAAGGTCTGTTTGGCATTGTGACAATCATAGTCTCGTTCTACATGTTCTACCAGATAACCCCAAGGGCAAAAGCATCAAAATCAAAAGGAAGAGAGGCTGCAGCAAGGTTTAGAGAGAGGGTTGAAGAGTTGCGAAAGGCTGGCAAACTCCACGAACTTGAGGGAATTACCAACGTCAAATATTCAGTTGGAAAGGTTGAATTTGACTTCTTTGGTGAACACTTCGTTGCCAAAAACTACTTGCCTTTCTTCTATGGACTGCTCATTGGATTTGTTGCAGCATTGGTTGGCATAGGTGGCGGATTTGCAATCGTACCGTTCTTCGTTGCCATAGGTTGGCCTATGTACATAGCTCCAGCAGTTTCAGCTTTAACTGTCTTCTTAAACCAGTGCTCCGCTTTGGCAGGATGGTTTGCTAGGGGCGTCCAATTTGTATGGCCAATAGTGATTGGTTGGGTTGGAATACTAATTGGCTCATACATCGGCCCAAGAACACAGAAATATCTACCAATGGACTTCTTGTTTGGAATGTTTGGGGCTTTGGCTTTCTACGTAGGATTCAGATACATAATGGCAGGGTTCTTCGGAATCAAGCTTCCACCGTAAAGGGTACGTGAGCATGCTAAATATAAATTACATAATTTTTTTTGTTGCAACCCTTGCAGTAATATTGATTACTGAAAGATTGGAGGAAAGAATACTATCATCCAAACTACTCAGAGGTTACAGCAAAGAGATGGAGAAAATAGAGAAGGAATTAAATGAATACTACGTTTACTCGCTGCTTGCAATAGCGATGAAGGATAAAGAGGCTTACGAGGGTTTTCAGAGTTTAGCGTCTGAGAAGTATTGGCCCCTCTTTTTTAGAAAAATGATGTTAAACACGTCCCTCTTCTTTCTACTCTTAACCCCTTACATGCTATTTGCACACATACTTTTAAACAGTATCATAAATAATGCCTTTTCTTGGGTTTTGTTTCTGGCGATAGCTTACTTTACAGCAAGGCTGGGCTTTGAATTTGTTAGAGAATCAATAAACTCTTGGAAAAATGCCAAAGAGGCTAAAAAACATATGGAGCAATTGAGAATTTAGCAACTTTTTACCATTTTCACAATTCTCCTCCGATAGTCACCGTAAAATTTTCTTGCATTTTTTATTATAAAATCGGCATATTCCCTTAGTTTCTCGCTCTCAAGAACCATTTTAGATGTTACGAAGTATATGTTTCTCTCACTTTCAAAATCTTCTAGATGTATAACTTTTATGAGCCCCACTTCGTAAGCTTTTAAGCAGGCAAAGAGGGATGTTATTGCCACACTCTCACCACTTGAAACTAAATGAAGTTGGGTGAAGAAGTCATCAACGTATGTACAAACATCGAGATTGTATCCGCTTTTGAGCAAAGCTTTTTCAACAGAGGTTCTAATACCGTAATCCTTGGTTAAGCAAACAATCGAGTATTCCATCAAATCAGACATTCTTACAACGTCTTTTTTGCACAATTCGTGGTTTGGAGGAACTATTAGCACGAGTTCATCTATGCCTAAAACCTCTGCAACGTAATGCTCCTCATCAAAATCTTCTGGCAAATCGCCACCAATTGCAAAATCAGCCGTTCCCTCTCTTACCATCTTGTAACAGAGATGTGCACCCCTCAACACTGTTGATACTTCTAAATCTGGATATTTAGCCTTTAAGAGTGTTTGTAGATGAGATAACACAGGAATCCCAACCATTCCTGAGGCAATTGTAATCTTATTTTTACTTCTGAGAATTATGTTTCTCGTTTGCTCTATGCTTTCAGTTATCAGTTTCATGTTTTTTAAAGCAATTTTCCCTTCATCAGTCAAGGAAACCCCTGTGGCACTTCTTTTTAACAATTTTGCTCCATAGTACTTCTCAACAGCGTTGATTTGGAAGCTTACCGAACTTACAGACATTCCAAGCTCCTCTGCAGCCTTCTTAATGCTTCCCTTCTCCACAACCGTTGCGAATGTGCAAAGGAAATCAATTTTCATTTTGCACACATTTCGAGATGGCGATATATGTCTTTCGATTTTCTTGAATTTACAATTTTTTCGAAATACATTTCGAAATTTCTAACATTACAAATTTTTAGAAAAACATTTCGAAATATTTAAGTATCAGGTCAATGAGGCGAGTAAAATGGCAAACATGCAAGAATGTGAGGGCAAAAGCTTTGAAATACCAGCAGATGTAAAGGGCTTTTTGAAGTACATCTTAGGTATGAGTGCTCTTGACCTAATGATTTACTCTGAGCTGTGCAACCTTGGTTGTTCCACCGTTGAAACCCTATCCGAGTTAATTGGGAAGGACAAAAGTACGATTTACAAAAGCCTAAAAAATCTGGTTGATAAAGGTTTTGTTAGAAGAGAAGTTAGAATTCTAAGGAAAGGGGGGTACAAATACATCTTCATACCCGCGCCACCCAATGAGTTAAAAGGAACGATTCAGGAGAAAATGAACAGTTGCTTTAAGCAGGTGATGAGCTTTATTGAAGTTTCAGGTATTGCTTGAATTTAATTGATTTTGTTAGCTATTAGCTCACAACCTCTTTTGTAACCTTTTCAATGTCCATTTTCCGAATATACCTTACTCCGGGGATGAGTGACAAAACTATAACAATAAAAACCAAAACGACAGTTAGGATGTAAGTTCTTGGGTAGATTACGAAAGGCATGTAGTAAAGCTCGCTTTGAAAAGAGTTTAGAAATGCGTAGGATGTGATGTATCCCAGAGGTAACCCTATAACAATGCCTAAGACTCCCGCAATCGTATTTTCAATCATCAAAACGTAAGAAAGTTCTTTGTTTGTGTACCCCATCATCTTAAGCGTGGCAATCTCTCTTCGCCGCTCTAAAATGTTGACGGTGGTGGTGTTGAATATGGATGCAAACCCCAACGATGCACCGAAGAGCAAAGAGAAGAATATGAAGACGTAAAAGAATGCAAGCATTTCCAGTATGTCGTCTTTAATTCCCTCAATCAAGTCAACTCTTAAGACGTCATCGTAGCTTTCAAGCTTGCTTTTTACGTAGTCTTTGGAGGCATCATCAACCCTCAAAACGATTGTGTTAATACCCTCAACTCCCAAAATTTTTTGCAATTCATGTATGTTTGCGTAGCAAGCTGGCGTTAAGGGCATTTGAATTGTATCATACACTTCAATTCTTCTTTTCCCAAATTCGGTGAAAAATTCTATCTTCTCCTTTTTTATTATGCTCAGATTGGATGCGAGGATTTTTGGCAAGATTATGCCCTTGGGAGGGGGCATGTGGATGTTGCCCTCACTATCATAAATGTTGTAGAGATGTTGGTTTTCCAATCCAATGAGACTTGCTGATTTTGAAATGCCACCCTTTTCTATTAAAATCCAAGTGTCGATAAGTGGATAAGCATCTCTAACACCTTTAATTGATTTGACATCTTTTAAAACACTCTCATTGACAAAACCGTTGAACTTAACTTCCATATCGTAGTTCAAAATTTTGTTGAATTGCAAATTAATTGCAAAATCCATTGAATCGACAAACACCATTGAGTTCAGGATTAAGATTATGCTTGCCACAACGCTAAAGATTGAGTAAACACTTCTTTTTTTATTTCTCAGCAGATTTCTGATTGTATAGTCCTGAAATTTTTGACCTTATAAACCCTACTCATTCTCCAACCACCTCATCAAAAAGCTTGAATGCAACACCTAACCTCGCCTCTACAGGCAACCTGCTCCAGAAGGCATCTTC
>QMZC01000048.1 GCA_003662995.1 Archaeoglobales archaeon | reverse complement strand
TGTCATCTGGTGGGAGATGGACCAATGGCTCCCTAAAGAAGTGATTAAAGAATTCAGCGAGAATAAGAAAATTCTAAGATTTAAGAATGGCAGTGAAATCTTATTCAGATCGGCAGACAACCCAAGGCATATTGAACGTCTTAGAGGCTTATCAATTGCATGGTTCTGGATAGATGAATGCACTTTACTGCCCAAGCTTGTATGGGACATTCTGATAGGCAGATTAAGGCAGCCCGGATACAATTACAAGGCATGGATAACTGGCACACCTAGGGGATTCAACTGGGTGTACGAAATCTTTGTTGAGGATCCGATCCCAGACAGCTTCATACTGTACAACATTCCAACTAAGTCAAATGTTTTCCTGTCTAAAGAATATATTCAAAGCCTCGAGCAGCAGTACAAGGGCCAGTTTGCTTTGCAGGAGCTTGAAGGCAAGTTTGTGAAGTTTGAAGGCTTGGTTTATCCTGGATTCGATGTCGGAAAGCATATCGTTGATTCGATTCCATCCAAATTTGACAGGGTCCTGTACGGTGTGGACTGGGGCTTCCGCAATCCAGCTTGCATCCTTGCTTTAGGTGTCAGAGGTGATGAAGTCTACGTTTTACAAGAATACTACTCACCAAAGACGACAGATGATGAGCTAATCGAGATAGCAAAACAAATGCAGCAGAAGTGGGGCGTGGGAACGTTCTACTGTGATCCCTCAGAGCCTGCAAGTATTGAAAAATTCAAACGAGCCGGTTTGAATGCGGTCAAGGCGAACAATGAGATCGTTCCTGGAATCAAAGCCGTAACTGCGTTAATCGAATCTGATAGATTGTTTGTCCATCGGAGCTGCCAGAATCTAATCAACGAGTTCCAGATGTATCGCTACGATGACAATGATAAAGAAACTCCACTTAAGATTAACGATCATGCTTGTTTTGTAGCTGGCACATTAATAACAACAAATCGAGGACAAGTACCTATTGAGCAAATAAAAGCGGATGACTATGTTTTAACAAGACATGGCTTTAAAAAAGTGATTAAATCTGGACTAACACAGCAAAATGCACGAGTAATGGAGCTAAAATTATCAGATGGGCGTACTTTGATAGGGACACCCAGCCATCCAATTTATGTTATTGGTAACGGTTTTATTAGAATGGATGCACTGCGATACGCTTATAAAATCACTGATGTAAGAGATAATAAGGTGGTAAAATCACAGAAGAAGTTGATGAAGTTGTTTATAAAGGGATCGTGTTCAGGAGATATCCTAAATCCAGAAGATGGAGTGATAGATGGTATTACAGACCACATGCAGGACATATCTACAATGGAGTTGAAGCATTACATAGAGAAATTTGGAAAGATAATTTTGGAGAGATCCCTGAAGGATATGTTGAAAAAAGAATATGCCCAATATGTGGCAAGGAATTTAGAGTTAATAAATACTCAAAAACCAAAACATGTTCACGTAGTTGCGGTAGAAAGTTATCCAAAAAAACTAGACGTTTATAACCTTGAAGTAGAAAATGCTCATGAATATTATGCAAATGGTATATTAGTGCATAATTGCGATGCTTTGAGGTATGCGGTTATGGGGTTGCAAGAAAGAAAGCGATTAAGGCGAGTTTATGGGGTTGTTGGATAATTTTTCTAGGTGTTCTGAGATTATATCAGCCAGGTAATCCTTCAAAGTTGGTTTGTCAATCTGTTCATCGATAACGTGTAACAACTCATTTACTTCTTCAACCAATTCATCCAAGTTTGGATCTACAAGATCTGAAATGTCTTCTTTAGTCGTCCAAAGCAATAACAAACCCAAGATATTTTTTATATCTCCTATAATGTCTTCTGAAACCATACTAAAAACAAACTTTCCATCTTTTAAAGTCTATTCCACCATACCCCTTCATGCTAAAGCGAGTTCTCAGTAAAGACACTCCACAACGCAAACCTATCACACTAAAGTACGCCTCTGACAAAGCAGTTTTAGTCGACAAGCCAATCGAAAGCTCTCCAGGTTTTGACCCGAGAGTAAACTACAACGAATACGAATACCTCTACAACATCAGCGAGGACGCACAGGCCCACCTGGAAACAATCACTTACCTCGTCATTGGAGCTGGCTTTGAATTCATTGGTGACGAGAAGGGCGTTGAGAAGTGCGAGGAGTTTGCCAAGCTTGTTGGACTTCACGATATCCTCGAGAATGATGTTCTTACCCATCTGATCTTCGGCAATGCATACAACTTCATTGTCGAGGACGATAACGACTTTGGATTCACACTACAAGTAGTCCATCCGAAGAGAGTCAAGATTGTTACTGACAAGTACGGCAAGATTGAATACTACTGGTACGATTATAACGCCACATTTGTTGGAGAACCTAAGGAAGATGAGAAATTTGAGCCCGAAAATGTGTTACACTTCGGCTTTAGACAGTTTGCAGACAACATCTACGGCTTGAGCCTGCTCCACAATGTATACAACAAACTAAACCTAAAGAACAAAATTGAAGCAACAGCAGCTGCAATGGCCCACAGAGATGCCCACCGCTTACTCTGGGCTAAAGTTGAGATAAGTCCTGAAGAGGAGGCAATCAATCCGAAGACTAACAAATCATACGCCCAAGAGAAGATCGATGCTGTCAACACCTTGCTTGCCAACAGAGTTAAAGATAACCAGGATGGCACCTTCACGGTCAGCAACAACCTCGTTTTTGATCAGTCTGTTGAATTGAAAGATCTGTCAGCCTCACACGACTTTGCTGGCATCGCCAAAATCTTAGAACACCTGCAAAAGCAGGTAGATAGAGCTCTCAAAGTTCCCAAGGTGTTTCTGGGAGAAGCCGAAGGCAGTAACAGAGCTACCTCTTACAACCAACGTCGTGTGTTCATGCTCTTCATCGAGTCCATCCAACGAAAGTTCGAGAACGAGATCAACCGCAAGCTGATCCCACAGATCACGGATACAGAAGTGAAGATCAAATTCAATGCTCCAATGAGGGAAGACTACAGCGACTGGGTGGATCAAGCTGTAAAGCTGTATCAGGCAATGATTGTAACGCAGAGCGAGGCAAGAGAGTGGGTAGGTCTACCTCCAGATTACCCTGAAGAAGAGGAGTAGAATGGATCCAACAAGAACTAAGATCCTCAGAGAAGAATTCGTTAAGGCGTTAAAGAAATTACCAGAGTCAGCTAGACAAGAAATTATAGAAGCACTCTCATCCGGAACTGAAATAAACGAGGCAACGATTGAGGAGATGAAGCAAATCCTATCAAAACATCTTGCAGGAGATAAGGTCGAACAAATACTCAGCCACTTCACAATTCTTTTTTGGAATCGTGGTGCTGAGTTCGCTAACAGACAGCTGAAGCGATATGGTATAACAATAGAAATTCCCCCACACCTTAGCATCCTCGAAAATGAGACACTAACACATCTTAAAAACATGCAGCTCGATTTAATTAAGGGTCTGAGCGAGGAAACTAAGAAAGCTTTAGCTTTCCAGCTGAGAGAAGGATTAATCAAGGGTGAATCAATCCCAAAGCTAACTGAAAGAGTTAAGAATGTCATTAATGATACTAAATGGAAAGCAGAACGCATAGCAAGAACCGAATCGATGAGAGTTTTCAATACAGCAGCCGAAGATCGTTATAAAAAAGCAGGAGTCAGAAAGTATCGTATCTTGGAAGCTATAGACGAAAGAACTTGCAGAACTTGTATTATATACCACAATAAAATTTATAGATTTGATGACCCATCAGCTCCCCGTCCACCATTCCACCCAAATTGCCGAGGAACGATTGTTCCAGTCATAGTTGAGGATCCTGAAGTGAGAAGATCTATTAATCAAGAATCAAGGGAAATAGCGTTTGATAAAGCCACAGAAATAATTGGTAAAATTGACCCTAGAAAGTTCGTTTCTGATGAGGAGAATATAACGAGGCTTGCCACGATGCTTAAACAGGATGTTCGATTTAGGGAGCTACTGGGAAGTAAAGCAAGTGATACTGCTAAAAAATTAGCAATAGAGACAATAGAGACTTTTAAACGGGAATTTACGCATCATGCTATAATCCAAGCCCTTGAACGAGGAAAGAAGGAAGGGTACAATCTGATAGATGTTCTGAAAGTGAAGAAGAGGGGAAGGATCATAAGGGATTTGAAGAGGGAGATTCATAAGGCTGGAAAATCAAGAGGGATATACTTATATGTCATAGAATCAAAAAAAGATGGAAGAGCAATAACCCACTGGAAAATTACTGAAAATAAATATCGAAAGTTGGTGAAAGAGGGATGAAGTTCAAAGTTAAGGATATATTTATTAAGGCAGCAGGATTAAAAGAAGGTGTTTATTTTGCTAGGGAAGTTGAGAATATCAAGCTCGAAATTATTGGCGAAGTTAAGAAGGAGGGGTTGATACCTATCATGATCAAGAAGGAAGATGGAAATTATCTTATTGATATTCCTGATTCAGTTGTTGAGAGGCTGAAACACCGTGACGGTTCAGAGATTGATTTGATTTCAGATAGAAGTATCTACGTTTTGTAACTATTCTAAATCTGATTTTTAAAGTCTATTTTGTTAGAGTTTAGCATGCCAAAACAACTAGTAGTCAAAGCACTTGAAATCAGAGACGACGAGAAGAACGTTTATGTCGAGGGTTACGCATCGGCTGCAGTTGAGGATCTCGAAGGCGAGATAATCAGCGAGGAAGCGTTGCAGAAAGTTGCCAAAGAGTTGACAAAAGAGCCGTACAACAAGGTTTTCCTTGATCATGCTCCGATGAAGTTCAATGCAAACTTTGAGGAGAAACTACCTATTGGCAAAATAGTTGAAGCGGCAACGAGGGAAGTCGAAGGAAAGCTGAAACTCTGGATGAAGCTTATCATGAACAAGGCCCATCCGTACTTTGAGGTCGTTTACAAGTCGATCAAAGAGGGATTTCTCAATGCATTTTCGATTGGCTTTCAAGTTTTACAACGCAAGGGTAGGGTTATTACAGATCTGAAGATTTTGGAAGTCTCTTTGGTCGGAATTCCCGCTAATCCAGAAGCAATTGTTGAGGAGGTGTACGAAAAGATGTTAGATGGGTTAGAAGTTAAGGGAGTGGTCCCTTCACATCCATGGAACTATAGCAAAGACGAACAAAGTGGATGGACAAAACCGAATCTTAGCGATTTTACAGACAAAAGTTGGGATGAGCTAACAGATGCAGAGAAGAGGAGCATAGCAGGGCATTTCGCTTGGGCTGCCAAAATGCCACCTGAAAATTACACAGATTTGAAATTGCCACACCATGATCCAAAGACTCACAAAGTAGTATGGAGAGGTGTAGTCGCTGCTATGGCAGCTTTGCTTGGAGCTAGAGGAGGAGTTGATATTCCAGCAGAGGACAAGCAGAAGGTGTACAATCATCTCGCAAGGCACTACAGGGATGACTTCGGAAGAGAACCACCAAAACTCAAAGAGCTTGAAGAATTCTTTGCGGAACTGAAGGAGATAGAGGATGTAGATGGGAAAAATGACCAATCTCATTTAAAAAGTCTAATTTCGCAGCAGCAAAACATGGAGGAGTTTGAAAAGAAAATCAAGGAGCTTGAAGCGACCAACAGCGAACTTTCAGAGAAAATCAGTGAACTTGAAGCAAAAGTTGCAGAACTCGAAGCAGAGAACACAAAGCTCAAGGAGGACAACGAAAGACTCAGCAATCAAGTAAAGCAGTATGTCGAAAGAGAGAAAGCAGAGCTTATCGAGAAGATTAAAGCATTGACTGATGAAGCTAATGAGGAGCTCAAAAAGAAAGACGTTGCAGAGCTCAAGGAATTCTACTTGACGCTTTTGGAGACTAAGGTTATCAAAACCAAATCATTGCCTCCGAAAGTTAAGGTTGTGGGTGAGGAAGGAGGAGAAGGAGAAGTAGATTTTAAGGGGGTGTTCTAAATGCCGATAACGACAACTACTTTGGATTCTGCCGTAATGAACAGACAGCAAGCCAACAGATTCATTCAAATGGTCCAAGAGCAGGCTGTTTTGCTCAAGAAGTGCAGAGTTTTACCAGTCAATCATCCTAAGGGACAGATTGACAAGATCGGTGTTGCATCAAGGATTCTCAGATCTCCAGCTGAGGGTGAAACAGTCGCCACTGAGGCTTCAGTCACAATTGGAAGTGTAAACTATGACACAGTCAAGGTTATGCTCAAATACGGCATAACCAATGAAGCAATTGAGGACAACATTGAGAGGGAGAACCTTGCAAACACGGTTGCAAAGATAATGGCTCAACAATTCAGTGTTGATTTAGAAGATTTAGCAATAAACGGGGATACCGGATCTGCAGACGATTTCGTGAAGATCGACGATGGTTGGGTGAAGCAAGGGGCAACAGATACACATACATACGATCATGCTGGTGCAGACATAAACAAGGAGCTGTTCAGTGAAGTGATAAAAGCTCTGCCGAACAAGTACAGGAGACCAGAGCTTGTCTGGATCATGAGCCCAAATCAGCTCGAGGCTTTCAAGGATTATCTGACAAGCAGGTCTACTGCTGCAGGAGATGCTTTGCTGATCAGCGACAAGGAAGTCAAGCCAAGAGGCTTCCCAGTTATAACTCCACCTAAGTGGCCTGACGACCAAGTCTGGCTTACAATACCACAGAACCTCATTGTGGTCATCCAGAGAAACATAACCGTCAGGAAGACAACTTCAAGCGATGAAGTGATCGACAAAGACCTCTACGCTAAGTACGCATTGACAGCAAGGGTTGACTTCATAATTGAAGAGAAGGATGCCATTGCAAGGGCTATCAACGTTGCAGCACCTTAACCAATTTTTTGGTGGTTTGAATGGCTACGATTAAGCAAAACTTTGGTGAGGGTGGAGCAAACTTAACACCAGCAGGACAGGGAGAACCTACACTGGCTCAAGCTTTGAGAGATATTGCTGATGATTTAGCGATGCTTAAGGCTGCTTTGGATCAGTTAATATCTGACTACAACAATGGAACAAGCCCAACGACTGCATCAACATCGAGTTTGAAAACTCAGAAGGGGTGATTTAGTTGAAGCTCAAGCTTGTTAACGCTCCGACATACGTTTCAAGAGAATTCAGATTGAAGAAGGGCGAAGTCGTTGAGGTCAAAGACGAGAAAGTTGCTGAAAGAATGCTTAGAACTGGTGTATTTGAGGTTGTAGAAGAGAAGAAGGCAAGGAAGGGTGAGAAAAAAGAGTGAGAATAAATGCCCTTCCCAACGGTCAGCGATGTCAGGGAAAAGCTTGGCACAGCATATTCAGACAATCCGAGCAATCCAGTAATTCAATCTTTTTTAGATAGACGTATTGCTCAGATTAAGGAGCTTACAGGAAACGATTTTTCTGATTCTGTTCCAGAAACGATTTTTCTGTGGGTTCTGAATTATACCTGCATCGATGTTCTTGTAAATGATCTGACAGGAAACGACTCAGCAGATGCACTCGATTATGCAATTGGTGAGCTGAGAGAAAGCAAGGACGAGAACGTCAAGTTGAAGCTGAATATTATACAGGTCCTCAAAGAATCTGCAGATTTGGCTTTAAAGCAATTCTTCATGCAACAGAAGAACTACTATAACTACGAGTCTGAGGTAGAAGAGGAATACGAACGCTCGTTAATCTTTAGGCGTTCCTCACCATGAACGAAGAGCAAATTAACAAACTATTTGAGATGCTTGGAGAAATTAAGGGAACACAAGAACAGATTTTAAAGAAGCAGGACAGAGTATGTTCTATTTTAGACGATCATGAGGTACGATTGAGAGAAGCTGAAAACACGATATCAAAACATTCAACTTATTTCAAAATCATGGGAGGTTCAGCAGGATTTATAGCAATGTTAGGGGCTGCATGGTCATACATTAAATCATTATTTCACAGTTGAACTTTGAAATTACCGAAAAACAAATATGGTTTGAATTAAATAAACATTAATGCCCGATTACAGGGTTATAAAAATCTTAAAGATTGCTAAACAATTTTTTGAAGATAATTTCTCAAAAGACATATCAGTTGTCCAGATTGGCAGTTTTCTTGTAATTGGACCAAAAGACAGGAAAGAATTTGAAAGACTTTTGAGAAATTTGAAGTTCGAAAAGCCAAACATAGAGCTGGAGAGGGAGTTTGAGAGGAAAGTAAGAGAAATAGAAAGAGAGAAAGAGAAAGAAATCGAGATTGAGATATAATGCCTACTCAAGAAGAAGTCTTGCAGGCTATTAACGAAATGGGCTGTGCAACCTACAAACAGCTCAAGGAGTACTTTGGCCTTGACTATCAAGGCAATTCTAACCTACCACAGCGAATCAAAGCACTGCAAAAGCGTAAACTGATTGCTGCGGCAAAGTTTGGCGGGAAGACGATCTTCGTACCAAAACAGATCGAATGTTCAAAAGAAGAAGCAATACAAATTCTACACGAATTGGGTTTTAAAAAGAGAAGGCCAGGAAGACCAAGCGGTTCGATCATATACCGTGATGAAAGTATATTTAAACTGCTTAACTTCTTGCGGGATAAGAAAATCGTATCTTGGAAGCAGATTAGAGAAGCAATGGGATGGAACAGCAAGACAACAAACAAGTACCTCAACAAGCTCGTTAAGGATCAAGTGATATTCGAGATCAGGCTTGGATCATTGAGGTTGTTCACAACTTACTTGCTATAATTTTCAGTCCCCTCGCAGGTACTGAAAATTAGACTCACTTTCGTTTTTAAAGTCTATTCTAACAGACCAACTCATGCAGGATGAGAAATCGGACAAACCACTCTGGATGCCAAGAGGTTCAATAAGGGGACTAATAGCATTGATTTTCACAGTATCGGTTGCTTACTTGGGTGTCAATGGAAGCATAGAGGCAGACAGGATGGTTGAAATCATAATGGTGATCTTAGCTTTCTACTTCGGCTCGAAGGCGGGTGAGAAGAAATGATGCTCAATGTTTTCGATGATCGTAAGGGTACGATTGCACATACCATCTCAGGGGCTATTAGTTACTTTATTCCAGTGATCTTCATTATCTTCATCTTCTACGAGATAATAGAGCACATCTACTTGGCTGGGAAGGAGAAGGAGGCAAACTTCCTGGGTGATATCGTAGAATATCTGTTTGGTCTCGGATTGATTACGTTGTTCATGAGAATATGTGGATGGTAGCATGAGCTTCGACAAAATCCTTGAAAAGAAGGGTATAGATGTGACGCTAATCAAGGTTACAGATCAGAACAATTATGGTTATTTAGATACGCAGGAGCAGGCAGAAGCTATCAAAGCTGTTGTGTTACCGCTAAAAGCTGAGGAAATTAAGTTTTGGACAGATGTTGGAATAACCAAAGCTTCCATGAAAGCTTTTGTCAATGTAGAGCTTGAGACGGGCTGGCAGATGGAAATAGACGGTAAGAGGTACAAGATCAGAGCTTACGAGAATTATCAAACGTATAAAAAAGCAATCTTGGAGGCTATAAATGATTAAAGACGTCAACAAGATTCCTAATTTGTTGAATTCTTTAGAGAAAGAGAAAGAAGAGATTTTGAAGAAAGCTGGAGCTTTTTTAGAAGGTGCTATTAAAGAAACGATCACCAAGGGCAGACCAGAGTGGCCCCCGCTCAAACCAGAGACAATCAAGCGTAAGGGTTCGTCAAAACCACTCATCGATACCGGCAAGCTAGGAGAGTCAATAACTCATAAAGTTGAAGGAGATGTCGTTAAAGTTGGTGTTTTTGGGGAAGAACAGGCATTGATAGCCGCAGTCCATGAATTTGGCAGTCCGAAGAAAAACATTCCACAAAGAAGCTTTATGAGGGTTACGGCTGACGAGAAAGAAAAAGACGTCCAAAGATTGGTTGATGAGGAGGTTGAAAAAGTCATAAAGAGAAATACGCTGAGGTGGTAGAATGCTCGAGCATCTGATTCATCAGGAGCTTTACAATCAGCTTTCAGGTTTGCAGCTTGAATATGATGGACAACCAGTAAATCTACAAATTTGGAGGGCTAAGCAGATTGTGAAAGATATAGGCTATCCTTGCTTGTTTATCGATTATCTCGATCCTGTGATCGATAAAACTAACACACCGCTTAACGAAATTCTGAGGATCCAACTCGTTGATGCTAAGGATGGGCAGAAAGATATTGACTACACCAAGGGTGTTGTAGTCAAACAATCAATCGATCTGAATATCTATGATAACAACATAAAGCGAATAGCGAAGCTTCAAAACGATATCTGGTTGTGGGCTAAGAAAGATTTAACGCTAAGCAATGTAACAGTTTTTGATGTTCTACCGCCACGAGTGCTTGATTTTACAGAGGAAGACTTTGTCTATCGCAGAATGATTGAGATAGTATGCAAGTTCGAAATGACTTGGGAGGAAATTGTTAAAACGATCGAGGAAGTTGAAACTTCGGTGGAAGTTCAATCTTAGTTTTTAAAGTCTATTTTCTTAAGAAACTTCATGTTTGATTTCCTCGGCAAAGCAGAGGACAAGCTGGATGTTGCCAAAACCTCGGCAGACCTACTTGATGTAGCTACACACTTCCAAGTCGTTCCTGGGAAGAAGAGATTCTACGTCTGGTGCAAGGCCGATAATGTAGAGAAGGTCAAGGAAATCTTTGGTGATGAATTCATCGAGGTCAAAGAGCTGAGAGGCTCGATGAGGCTTGTTGTTGGAACTTACTGAGCTTCAGAAGGTGATGGAGATGGTGGTAGATTGCCCATATGTTGGAATATGTGAGAGCTTTCCTCACAGATGCAAAGAGTGTGCAAATAACAGATATGACGACTATTTCATTCCAAAGCCAATAAAAATAATTCAAAGACTCACACGCAGAGATTACTTTGAATCCGATGAAGGAACTCTAGCGACTGGCCCAATTTGTGAGATTTGCGGACGACCAATGCAGTTTTGCAGAGGAGTACACACATTTTGTTGATAGAAGAGGGTGCTAACTTGTGCTCCGTTGAGATGTTTAGGGGTCGTAGGTCAGCGGAAGACCACCGCCCTTGCGAGGCGGAAGCCGAGGGTTCAAATCCCTCCGACTCCATTCAAAAGTCCGGTGGTGTAGTGGTATAGTGGCAAGCACACGGGGCTTTGGTGGTTTGGCAGGGCCTTGACGAAAATGATGGTGTAGGGGAGGTATACTATAACAACAAACAGGAAGGAGGGAGGCCAAACCGAGGAAACTCCGAGACGGCGGTTCGAATCCGCCTCGGACTATCTTTTCATCGTGCCGCTGTAGCATAGCTGGTTAATGCGGGTGGTTTGTAACCACCAGATCGGGAGTTCGAATCTCCCCAGCGGCTCTCGTTCTACTTTTTAAAGTCTAATTTTCAGCAATTGAGCATGAACAAAGAAATTAGAGGAGGTGTTAGCTAATGCCACTACCATCGCAGAGCGTGGTTATAACTGTAAGCGATGCAACAAGAGCACTTCCATCTCCAACGTACAACGAAATTATAGTGGTAGGAGAAGATCCAAACAAGCTAAACTTGTTCAATCAGGTGAAAACTTACTATAGCCAATCAGAAGTTGAGGCTGATTTCGGAGCAGATTCACCAATTTCAAAAGCAACAGCTAAAATCTTTGCTCAAGGAGTTGACCACCTCAAAGTTGTAAATGTAATGAAGGATGATGGAGCTGGGGGGTCTATAGCAGATTATGACACAGTTCTGGCAGCATTAGAATCAAATGCGGTTGATTACGACCTAATGTGCCCAACGATTGGAGCTACTGACAGCAACATAAGCAAGCTCGTCGATCACGCAAACACCTACAAGAAACTGCTTGTAATCCCTGACATTGGAGATGCTTCGACAGTCCAAACTAACTTTGGAGCTCTAACAGCCAATGAGTTCTGCTTTGCAGTCGCACACGACGATTCAGGTTTGGAGAAGGGAGAGTTAGCTGGAGCTGTAGTGGGAGTTATAGCAAAACTGAATCCATGGATCTGGACGAGGTTCCAACCTATCAGCGGTGTGGATGCTGCAGGCTACACACCAAGTGAGCTTACAACTCTTGAAAACAACAACATCAACACACTTGTAACAGAATCTGGCTTAGGAGTGATGCTCAGCGACGGAAAGATGCTCGATGGTGGCTGGATTGACGTTTCAAGGTGTAAAGTTTACCTGACAACAGAGCTGAAGACAGATCTGGTCAATTTGTTGGTAAGGACAGCTGCAGCAGGATCAAGGATTCCCTATGAACCGCAGGGATTGGCAACAATAAAAGCGAGGATTGAACAGACATTAAGGAGCATTCAGGCTTTGGGAGCTATACGGCAGGACTACGTTGATAGCAATGGAAATCTCGTAAGGGGATTTGAAGTTATTGTGCCATCTTACGAATCGATCCCAGAATCTGACAAGAATGCAAGGATTCTGAAAAACGTACATGTCACAGCCTACTTCCTGCCGCCAGTTGGTAAGATAGAGATGGATTTAGTTTTGACAATATGAGGTGGTGCAAATGGCCGTTTACGACATTAAGGACATAACAGTGTTTGTGGATGGAGTTGAGCTGGAAGGATTGGCTGCAGACACGGGGTTTACGCCGAAAGACAAGGATAACATAAAGCCCATCGAGGACTGGAGCGGAGAGACTATTGACGTTGCAAGGCAGCACAATAAAGATGCGGAGGGTACAATTGCTTTGCTTGGTTCTTCAAAGCACAACAGATTGTTACTCGAGTTGGCTGAGGCAAAGAGACCTGTGCAGGTCGTATTTGTTGCCAAGAACAATGAAGCAATCCCATGGAAGAAAGCCACAATCGACAAATGCTTCTTCTTCTATCCAGAAGTGAAGCCTGAGAAGGAGAGCAACATCTACAAGTACGATTTCTACGGGGTTGGCTGCCACATTGAGTATTAAAATTTGACTTAAGTTTATATACTTCTTTTTTGAAATTAGAATTTATGTTGGATCCTAACAACTGTCGATAAATTCATAATCCTTAAAAAGAAAAATATTTATATTTCTTTAGATTTTAGTATTTGGGGGGAGGGGTCATGACAGGCATTGGCGAGATTAGTGGTGTAGTGTTATCTGTAGTTGGTGGTGGTATTATTTATAGCGGTATTTGTGTAGAATTGGGATTGATTATTGGAGGTATTGGATGCCTTCTGATGATGAGATCAAAACCCCATGAATTATAATCTGACCTCTTTTTCAAAAATAACAGAAGGAACGCAAGATTATATTTACACGTTCGCTTTGATTGTATTTGTATTTTTGGTCGTATTTTTAATCTTTCTAAAAGATAAAAAACTCAGATATATAGCAGGACATTTCAAAGTTTTATTTGAATATCATGAGGGTGAGAAGTTATTTAGGGAAAGAATACCCTACTGTATAAAAGAATATACGTATTGTGGTTTTACATTGTTTTTAGTTATATTTGCTATCTTATATGGTATCAGAACTCCTTCATTGTCCCAAGAAATAACAATTGAACCGATACCGGAACTGAGGAGCGTTGCTATATTTTCGTTTGCAAAAGTTACAGGTACAGACGCTGTCAGTGCTGCAAATTCTTTGAGCGTGGCAATGAAGGCATTTGACATTCCAGCAACAAGAATGTATGAAGTAACTGATACTCTTATTGCATCTCAGCAAAGATTTGGAGTTCAATCAGCTTATATCATTGAATTGCTAAAGAGCAATGCTGCAGCGTTAAAGATGTTAAACCTGTCTTTCAGCGAAGCAGTTGGATTGTTGAGTGCTTTAGAGGCAAACGGTGTCAATGTTGCAAGAGCTTTGATGGGTTTAAGGTCAGCTGCAGCTAAGGGAATCGATGTCAAGAGAGCCTTAAGAGAGTTAGCAGAAATACGAGATTCTACAGAGAGAACAAGGAAAGCTACAGAAGTATTTGGCGCATACGCCGGGCCTGGCTTAAGTAAAGTGTTAGAGGGGGGGACTGAGGCTCTTGATAAGTTCATGTTAAAAATTGATGATATCAGAGGAACTACTAAAAAAGCTTCAGAAACCATTGACAGGAGCTTGTCTGAACAGATTGGAATCCTCAAAAATAATCTTGCAATTTTGAGTGTAGAAATTGGAAGAGTTTTGCTTCCTGTAATGAAATCAGTCGTTAAAATTGTAAAAACATTTGCAGATGCATTTCAAGCGTTACCTGGACCAATTAAGGGAACCATAGTCATGCTTGTTGGATTAATTACAGTGATTTCAGCTGTCGTTGGGCCCTTGCTATTACATATTGCAGCTTTTGCTTGGTTTTATTCTACTATAGCAAACATGGGAGGTTTGGTCGGTGTCTTATCTACACTAAAAACAGCAATGCTCGGATTTGTAGGATCTGTTTGGGCTGCAATTGGGCCGTTACTACCACTAATAGCTGTTATTGGTGCAATTGTTGGAGTAATCTTGTTATTACAAGATATCATGGTCAAGGGCTGGGAAAAATCATATCTTGGCAAATTTGTCGGATGGCTCTTTGATAAGCTACCACCACTTAAATCAGCAATTGACACCGTTAGAAATGCTATTGACTACTTAAGATCGGGTTTTGAATGGCTTTCTGACACGGTTGCTAACTTCATTAAAACAATCCAGAAAACCTGGAAAACTATAGCAGAAAATCCCATTTTCAAAACCATCCAGACAGCTCTCGCATTTACACCTGCAGGCATGGGCATCAGAGCAGGAACCACACTACTTACAGAACATCACCTACCTTCGATATCTGAATTACTGCCTACTCCCTCTTTAACAGCCCCAACTACTACATACCACACGACTCAAACAACTTACAACCAGCCAATTACAATCCACAAGATTGAAGTGAAAGCAGACAAGCCAGAACAGATAACCAAGGAGTTGGTGAGAAAGCTGAGGTTGAGGCATTTGGCCAATCCAGTATGACAGTAAATTATTTTATTTTCAAAACTTCTATCATACTCATGCATGAAGTCAGAGCAGCGATTCTTCAAAGATTGTACGACCAAGAAAGAAAAAAGCCTTATTCTTGGATTGGAGTTAAAGACTTGGCAAACGAGTTCAATTTAACTTTAGAGGAGATTGAATTTCATCTTAACTATCCCTATGAGAAGGGACTCATTAAGTTCCAACAAACTTTAGATTTGGGAGGGGGGCTTGTAAGAATATCTGCATTTGGTATTGATGCCATTGAAAACCCTGAGGTGTTCGTCAAAGATGCACCCTTCTTGCAGCAAATAATTGTCCACGGTAATATCATCAATTCAACTATTTTACAGGCTGATTCTATCAAAATCAGGAATGGATTGAACAGAATCATTAACGAAACAACAGATCCAGAACTAATTAGTTTAATTCAGGAGCTAATCAGTGAATCTTACAAAGAAAAGCCCGAAATAAGCAAAATCGAGTCAATTATGGAAACTATCAAGGAGAAGGCTCCAGACATTGCAGTTAAGCTGCTACCGTATGCAATTGACATGTTCAAGAAGAGTTTAGGTTTCTAAGTTATTGAGTACTTGCTCATTCATCATAATGAAATGAGCTTCCATTTTTAAAGTCATTTTTCTTAAGAAGTACTGATATGAAAGTCGAATTAATTCCGATTGCATTCACAAATATTACTATTGCCACCATCATTTTTATAAAGCTGAAAAACAAAATAACAACAGTGACAACATTAACAGCATTGGTCTGGAAAGAAGGAAATCAGTATGTTTCAAAGTGTCCCGAATTGGAAGTAGCGAGCTGTGGTGACACATTAGAGGAGGCTTTAGAAAATCTCAAAGAGGCTGTGGAACTTTACATCGAGAATGCAAAAGAACTTGGGATGCTTGAGGACGAGCTTGAGGCTGTTTTTAGCAAGAAATTCATAACAACATTTGAAGTTACTATTTGAGAAGCTCCAAAAACTCTTCTTTGCTCAATCCCGCTTGTTTTAGAATGGATAATAGTGTACCCTTAGGTATGTTCTTTTTTCTTGGTATTATCACTAATCTACGCTTTCCATTTTCGTCTATTTTATACATTGCAATATGGCTACCCTTGCCTCTCTTCGGTGCATAGGTGAACCCAGCCCTCGATAGAGCTTTTATCACATCGCTGTATGATACACTTGGTAGTTTCACAAACTACTTGTCAATTGTCTAATATTTAAATCTAAGTCAGACTTTCTTAAAGTCTATTTTTCTTTCCATCTTTAATGACTGAAAAAATCCTGCTTGGCGATATTGAACTTGAAGCAGCCCAGATCATCAATCTAACTGAAAAAGCAACAGTTCCAGAGAAAAAAGTGGAAGCCCAATTCAGCATCGTCGACCATGTAATCTTGAATCCTGCAGAATTTTCAATTGATGCAGTATGCATCAGAGATTCCCAGAAACACATTAAGTTAAAGCAGCTTTATGAATCAAAAAAGCCAGTAACCTTCCATTCTGATTTATTGGGAACATACGACAATATGATCATCGAATCCCTCGATTTCTCTCAAGGTGGCAGTGTGAATACGATAAAAGCATCAGTCCACATCAAACAGATTAAAATCGCTGAGTCCAAAACTGTAACAATTTCCCTGCCTGTAACCCCTATGATCCGAGAAGTTCCACAGAACACAACAGCGAAACCGCCAAAAGATAAACATACACAGTATGAGCCCGAAAAGCAGGAGAACAAATCTTGGTTGGATTCGATTTTTGACTGGTTAGGAGGTGTCCTCGGTGGTTAAAGTAATTCCGTTTGAAGAGAACTGGAGTTATCCACAATCACAGCGGGTTAAAATCGAAAATGTGGCTTACGATTTCTTCTTTCGTTGGAATCATGAAGGCAATTTCTGCGTCCTGACAGTCACAAGAGTGGAAGATTCGTCTATCGTTTTCAATGGCAAGCTCGTTAAGCTGAATCCTGTTGCTGTTAAGGATTCAACAACCTACGAGGAACTGTTTGTCCTCTTACCATGGCAAATAAACGAATCAAAAGCAGAGGTGTGGGTGTTCTATGACTAATCTATGGTTAAGATACATTGATCTGACAATTGGTAGTTTGAATTTCAACTCAGATAACTTTGACATCGAATTTAAAGTAGAGAAAAAAGAAGATGAGGCAAAAACAGTCATAATCACAATTTACAATATCTCACAGCAAACAAGAGAAAAAATAAAGAAAGATGATATCGTGGAACTCTGTATAGTCCCAAAAAATTTGACTTTAAATACCCTCAAACAACTGATGGGTTACGGCAGATTGACAGAGAGGAAGATAAGGTACATTGTAAGACACAAGAGAAGAGGAAAAACTAACAGAG
>QMZC01000047.1 GCA_003662995.1 Archaeoglobales archaeon | reverse complement strand
TTAGAGACTGGATGAAGTTCAGATAGAATTCTGGCAGTTCTTCTCACTGATGATGTCTGAATGTAGGTTGCTATACCAAGTACTTTTATTTCCAGAGGTACTTTGTTTCTCTCGAAGATTTTTCGCTCTTCTACAATTTCCTTTACTTTTAGCATAATAATGCATGATTTTAAGTATCTATAGTTTTATACTAAGGTGGACATGTCCCAGCTACAAAATATTAATAATTATAGGCAATAAGTAACAAGATAAATACAAAACAGAAAAATAACACAAAAACAAAACAAAAAACAAAAAATTAATGTTTTGGCGGATATGGATGTATTTTTATCTTGAAATCGCACAGCTTTTGAATTGCATCTGTATTCACATCGCCCTTTACTGCATACTCCTTCTCGAATATGTAATCTAAAATCTCCTTCGCATTTTCCTGCCTTACAATTAATGAAGAGAATCCTGCCTTGCTTCCGACACTTCCAACACTCACATCGCTTTGAATCGCTGCGAAGTCTTGGCACACTTCACATCCAGAAGGTATGATTGGGTCGAACTCCTTAACTGGAAAACTAACCTTACCGCCGTCTTTTAACATAACTATGAATTTACCCTTCTTTATGTCTGTTTTAACAGCATTTTTCATCTCAACGTTCTTCTCCTTTAACAAGAATTCATGAAGTTGCCAGTGATAGAAGTTTTCTGTACAAAATAAGCCAATAGCGAGCTTTATGTTCTTAAATATGTCGGATTCTTGTTGCAATCTTCTAACTCCCGACATCATACATGGAGTGCCTACAACACCAACCTTATAATCCTTAATAAGCTCCTTTACCCTTGGCATAACATCTGCAAAGCTATACTTCGTACCTCTAATCGTCTCCTCAAAGAGCTGTTCAACATCCTTAACTATTGCAGTAATTGGCTTCCAGTTCTCGTCCCTACCAACAAACACAGCCCTATCTATTATACCCATCTCCAATGCTGTGGCCATGAATTCCGTAACCATTGCACCATCCTGTCCCTTGAATCTCTTGGATTTTGCTGCTAAAACCTCTATATATTCTCCAACACCATTCAATGGCTTGTACTCCCATCTCGGGCAAACTCTAATGCAAGCTCCACAATCAACGCATTTGTTTTCCCAATCTGGGAACTCAATTGGTTTATCCTCAACAACTATGCCATCTACAGGGCAAACCGCTGCACAAGTCCCACAATGACTGCAAATACCCTTATCAATTACCTCAATCTTCAAATTCCCAAAGAATTTAGCATCGTGAATCCTTTTTGGAAGCTGTATATCCCATTTGTATATTGCCTCCACTTTACCCTCCATTTACATCACCTCTTAACCAAGCCTAATGTGTTTGTTGGGCATTCCCTAACACACAAACCACAGCCAGTACATTTGTTTATATCTATGCTTAAAACTTTCTTTTCATTTATTTCAACACTAATCGCATCCGCTGGACAAACTGATGCACACAAAGCACAACCAATGCAGTTTTGTGGATTTATGCATGCTGAATGGTACTCTATTCTTTCCACAGGCTTTACTTCTACAATCAAATTCTCAACTTCCTTCTTTCTTTCCAAAATCAGCTCCCTATTAATTTTATATTCAACTGTAACTGTGTCTTCCCTAACCAATTCAGGTGGATTAATCATTTCATCTGTGTGAACAACCATCTCCTCCAAATCTCGAAAAGCAACGTCGTGAATCTTCGTTTGTTTTAAGGCTGTTGTTGGGCATGAGTCAACACAGAAATGACAAAGGATGCACTTTGAGTAGTCAATTGAGGGATAGTAGTTGTCATACAACTCCATTTGAATTGCATTTGCAGGGCATATAAATGCACACCTAAAGCAACTAATACACCTATCTTTTTCAAACAGTATAAGCCCCCTAAAGTTGTCGGGCAATTTTCTTCTCTCTCTAGGATACTCAACAGTAATTCTCTCAGGTTTTATCGCTTGCTTAACCCCAACGCTAATCGCATTTATGTGCCCAATAATTCTGCTGATAGGGTCAAACTCAACCTTCTCAACCTTCATCCTAACCACCCTGACAATCTTATTGCCAATGCCACCGCAAGTGAAACCAACGAAACTGCAAGCATTGAAGTCCACCCCATTCTTAAAGCTTGATCGAGCCTAAATCTTGGATAGATCGAACGGGTTAATGCTACAATCAGCATTACTACTACCGCTTTAACGAACAGCCAGATTACTGGACTCAAATCGCCCAGCAATGGGATTGCAAAACCACTCCACCCGCCAAAGAAGAGTATCGACATCAGTAAACACATTATGTATAATTTTTCGTAAGCCAGTGTCATGACTATACCAAATAAGATACCGCTGTATTCAACAAATGGACCAAAGGCAATTTCTTGGTCAGCCTCAGGAATCTCAAATGGAAGTCTTGAGGTAGCCATTAAAGTTGCGATGAAGAATACGAGGAAGGCAATCGGATTCATAATTATGCCCGGAACGCTCTGCTTCTCAACGATTACGTATGGGTCACCACTTCCATACATCAGTATCATTGCCAAGACTGCAATAACAAATGGTACTTCGTATGCAAAGTACATCATCGCCTCCCTAACAGAGCCGATATAAGCAAAACGGCTGTTTGATGCCCAGCCAATGCCTATTATCGTGATTGGGATTAAAGCTATCAGTGCGACTATTATTTGGATTGCATAAGGACTTCGAATTGCAACGATTTCACCAGCTGGTATGAATAAGATTGGCAACAACACTGGAATGAATGTTAAGATTGGTAATTGCACAAAGTATGGGCGATGAGCGTCAACATGCACGATGACTTCTTGGAAGAAGTATCGAAAACCATCTGCCATAGGCTGGATTAAACCTCTTAGGGGCCTAAACACTTCTAAAGGTCCAACTCTCCACTGAATTCTTGCAGTAAGCTTCCTTTCCCAATAAACCATCAAAAGTAATACGAGCATTATTCCTCCCAAGCCCGGCAAAATTGCTATAGCAAAGAACGGTTTCCACAAAACCAATGCTACGACGTAGTTTACAAGTGGAATATTCATTAAAGCATCTATTATCGGTTGGATTAGCGGGATGTTCACCATGTTGTTCTTAAACATCTCAAATATCTCAGATATCCCCAACATCTTTACCACCTTCACCTATCCGCTTCAGGCGGGAAGTAGCCGAAGCTTCCATATATTGCTTGCAAATCGGCTAATCTTTCTCCCTTCAACGATTCCATGAAACCTCTCAGATACAACCAGCCCGGTGAAACTATCCTAACTCTATAAGGCACGTTCGATTCGCCATCACTTACAATTGTGTAAAGTAACAGACCTCTCGCTGCCTCCGTCAACGTTGTTGTTTCACCTAAGGGTAGCTTTAGGTTTGTAAAAACGTCGTAAAATGCTCCCCTAATATCCTTTGGATTTTTTGTGTTTGCATTCACATTCTCAAACAAATCCTGACTTATCACGTCTCCCTCAGGAATCCTGCCTATAGCCTGCCTTATAATGTCCAAGCTTTGACTTATCTCGTTAACTCTGACCAAAAACCTTGAGTAGCCATCTCCCTCATCCGCAACGACTATCTCCCAATCAAGCTCATCGTAAGCTTCATAACTCTCAACCTTTCTAACATCGTATTCTACGCCTGATGCTCTCAAGAAAGGCCCTACAACCCCGTATTTAATTGCTTCCTGCTTTGTTAACACACCAACATCCTTTAACCTTGCAATCGTTGCTGGGTTCTTTATAAATATCTTCTCAAAGTTTTTAAGCCGTCTTTCAATCTCAAACGTTGCTTTTTTCACGAAGTTTAAAATGCCATTATCAACATCCCTCCTTATACCGCCGGGGATTATGAATGAAGAAGTAAACCTTGCACCAGTCATCTTAACCAAACATTCACAGATTAATTCTCTAACAGCAAACGGATACATGAAACCAGTAGTATGACCAATAAAGACTGCGAGAATGGCAGCATCGTAGAGATGAGTTCCAATTCTGCAAAGCTCAGCCATTATCGTTCTCAGATATTTGGCTCTTTCAGGAACCTCTATGTCCAAAGCTTCTTCAATAGCCCTAATGTAACCCAAATTGAAGTTTGCGTTGTCCATTATTGCGGGTCTTTCAAACAGCGGAATGTTTTGTATGTATAATCTATTTTCAGCCAACTTTTCCATCGATCTATGCACATAACCTGGGTCTGGAATTGCCTCAACAATTACATCTCCATCAACTCTTACAATTATTCTCATGTGTCCACTGCCTGGGTGTTGGGGGCCGACTAACACCAGAAATTCATCCTTCTTGTATGCATCCTCAACGTACTCTGGTGGTATTGGTATAAATAATGGCTTTAGTTCAGTTGGAGGTTCAACTGGGACGTCGATGCTTAACTCTTTCATTTCATTCGCTTCTCTCATTCTTTGTCACCTCCCTGTTCTTGTTTTTGTTCTTCGTTTTTACTCCCTTCCGTAGCTTCATCCCTTGCATAAACCTCTTCTTCAAGCTTGAAATCCTTTCTCAACGGATAATCCGGAGTATCTGGAGCTAATAGGAATTTTCTATTGCCCCAAGGGTTTCCTTCAAAGGTTACACCAAACAAATCCTGCATTTCTCGCTCTAAATAATCTGCACTAACCCAATATGAATGCAGACTTGGGAGCTTTGGATTTTTCTTGCTTATCTTTGTAGCTATTGTAACTAAGACGGGCATCAATTCTCTGTTGGAGTAGCTGGAAACAACGTATTCAACAATAAAGGTGTTGTCGTATGGAACATCGATAACGTTCACAGACTTCACATGGTCAAATTTGTCCTTGAGCTTAACTGCAACCCTCTGCAGATTTTTAGGATTAACCCTAATGCAAATTCTGTTCTTGCCAGTTATCGTAATTCTTTCAACCAAGTTGCCCAATCCTTCTTTAAGCTCATTAACTAACCTATTACCAAAAGCCCAATCTACATCTTTTGGAACATCAACCTTTATGAACGGATTTCTGGCAATAATCTTAGGTGGTGTTGGTATTCTCCTTTCAATTTCTTTTCTCGCTAACTCAATCTTGTTAAAATCAATTGAATTTCTATTCTTTCCTTCCCAAATCTTCTCCTGCAATGACCTAATTCCCCTAAGCAACCCCTCAGGAGTTGGTGGACAGCCGGGAATGAAATATTCAACTGGAACAACATCGGAAGGTTTAACCAAGTGATAACCATTCCAGAACAGTCCACCCTTCAAACCGCAAGCACCCATCACAATCACAAACCTCGGTTCTGGCATCTGCTCCCATGTTATTCTCAAAACCCTAGCCATTTTTCTTGTAATAGCACCTTCAACAATTATGAGGTTTGTTTGTCTCGCAATACCGTAGTTCAAAGCTCCAATCCTTTCACCATCGTAACCTGATGCGAAAGCATGAGCAAGCTCAGCACCACAACAGGCTGTAACTAAATGGACAGGCCATAAACTCCACTTTGTCCCCCACTTCTTTATTGGGGCTAATACACCAGACCTAACAACCTGAATGCTCCTACTGTCCATAAGCACCCCTCCTCAACTTGGCAATATCCAAAGCGTATTGATACGAGACGTAAACTACTGGAATTAGCAAAACTATTGAGATCAAAATCAACGCAATCGCATCAATCGTTGGATGGGCTGAGAAAAGTAGCAACAACACCAACACAGGTTCAACAGCCATGAACATGATTAAAAAGCCCGCATACTGCATTGGCAACACGTATTTGGGAGATGCTAAAGGTGGATTTCCCGCCTCAAATCTCTGCGTTTTAACGAATGTTGGATTGTATTTGGGCAATATCTTGGCTAACACAACTATTGCACCATCAATGATTAAACAAAGGATTAACAATAAAATAACTACTATAGCTTCCTGCATTTCTCACACCCCCTTGATGAACAACATTTCTGAAAAGTTCTTCATAGCCTCAACAAACCAATCTGGTGGTATCACTGTTATTAACACAATCAAGACAGCAATTAAAGCTATTGCGTTTGCCAAGCTTAACATCCATCCCTTGCTTAGATTCCTCGCAATTCTGATGTAATATGGAACTGATATAGCTGAATTAACAACCAACACAAAGGCTAACCAAGTGTACTTGACATAAACTAAGGAAGTTAATATGAACAGCTTACTCCAGAATCCCATTAGTGGTGGCAAACCGATAAAAGATAACGCAAGGGTATACATTAGTGGTGTTGAACCTTTCCCTTCCTTTATAGCTGTAAAGAATCCTATTTTACCCATTGAATTTACAATTAACTGCAACATAGCTCCTGTTAAAGCCAAATAAATCCAGTTAAAGTTAATTATGACTGTTAAAGTTGCAAGAATGTATCCCATGTTTGCAACCGTTGAGTAGGCTAAGATTCTGCTCGTCTCCTTTGATGTTAAAGCTCCAATGTTGCCGATAAACATAGATATTGCTGCCAATACAGCCAAAATCATAGTTACAAATGGCGTCAAAGGATTGGTTGTTGAAACGAGAATCTTGTAAGCTACAACAAATGGTACGAACTTTGCTAAGGATGCAATAATCGAGATTGGAATTGGGTCTGCTGCTGTAAACACATCCGGCACCCATTCATGCATTGGGGCGACACCTATCTCAATGCACAAGCCTAAAACAAGCATTGTATAGCCAACAACGTACATTAAGCCGCCATGCGGTGAGTGCACAAGTAAAATCGCTCCTATGATGAACAACACTGTCGCCAACACCATGAAAGTGATGTACTTAATGCCAACGTCAACGTTTGCTTTGTTGTCTGTGACCATCACAAGGAGATAAGTTGGAACTGATACGACCACAAACATCGCTAAAAGTGTTGCCAAATCATCGACAAAGAAGACATAAATTGTTGCAACACCCATCAATGCAACCAATGCATAATCAACTCCCTTTATTTGACTTCTTTTCATAACTTCAAGGGAAGCTATGTTTAAAGCTGCAATTATGATGATAAAGAAAGTGTAAACATTCCATGTAGTTGAGAAGACAATGGCTAAAGCTATCAGACTTGTAGCAAACACAAGCCTTGTATCTTTAAAGGATAATGCTGCTCCAAGGCTTAGTACAATTAAGGCTACTAGAACGCTCAACTCCATTTTACCACCCCAACACTGAAATTATTGCTAAAACTAAAATCACACACCCCACCACAATTTTGATGTACTTGTTTAATTCACCACTCTGTATAGCCCTAATACCGATCGACCACCCTTCAAAGGCTGAAGGTATTGCTTTGTGGCAGAAGAAGTCTATTGCCTTGTTGCAGTAATCAATTATCTTAGCAATGAACCAACCAACCTTTGGAAGAATGAAGTCGTTTAAGAATGGTAGATACATCCTGTCGCTCAAAAACGTTCCCACTGATGACAGCTGTTTTATCCTTGGCACGTACAATGCAAAGGAATATGAAGCTAATACAGCAACACCAACCATAAATGAATTCGCAACGAACCCCTCCTTGAGGAATTCACCCGCATGAGGTTCGTATTCACCAACTATCAGTATTAATAGTACTGCAAGCATTGAAACCATGATTGAGTACGCTAAGCCCATCACATTGCCTCCATGTAAATGTAGATGTGCTTTCTCACCTTTAATGAAGTTCAAACTAAGGAATTTAGCTAAAAACGCCGCATAGGCTATTGATGTCAAAATTAGCAGTGTTAATGGCAAAGCACCAAATTCATGGGTCAAATGGTGCATAACTTCATCCATTGCCGATTTGACCCAATATGCTGTGAAGGGTGGAATGCCAGACAATGAAATCGTTGCAAAGATAGTTACTATAAAAGCCAATTTCATCTTCTTTGCCACTTCCTTATCTCCAACACAAAATCTGTCGTGTGTGACATGTATCAAATGACCAGCCACTAAAAACAACGTAGCCTTAGCGAATGCGTGGACAATCAAATACCAAAACGCCACGTACAACGCTATCTTACCCAACCACATTGATGCGGCTGAAGATGCAAACATCAAACCTAAGCTTGACATTGTAGATGCTGCTAGCAACACTTTCCTTTCCAAGCAACCAGTTGCAACAATTGCCCCATATAATGCAGACAACAAGCCCGAGAACAGAACGAGAATGTAAATGTATTCTAAGCCCAAGGAATGTACATGCCATGGCTCAACATACCAGCTAAACCTCATGAAAAGATAAGTTCCAGCAGCAACCATCGTTGCTGAATGTAATAATGCGCTAACAGTCGTTGGGCCTGTCATTGCTGTCATCAACCATTCGCTAAATGGCAATTGAGCTGATTTTGTGAATGGCCCCATTAAGAAGCAGAGGATTAGAATTAATGTGCCAGCAGGTCCAATGTGGTGGAACAAAGCTGCCCAATCAATTTCAGATATGTTTAGATTGCCTGTCAAAGCATAAATTGCTGCAACTGCAAAGAACATCGGCATATCTCCAAACCTGATTGTTGAGATAGCCCTCCAACCTCCAAAGCTTGGACTCCAGAACATGTTGAGTTTCCAGACCTTCCTGTCTATTATACCAACATAAGATAATGGATCATCATCTCTGAACCAGTGCCCTATCAAGCCCCACGATGCAATGCCCAAACCTTCCCAGCCGATTAAGAGCATTAGTAAATTATCGCTGTAAACAACGAGGAGCATTGAAGCTGTAAAGACGTTGAAAAACATCCAGTACCATCCAAGTCTGTAGTCGTCTTTCATATACTCCAATCCATAAACACCAATTAGGAAGGCTATAAAAGCTGTTAAAACGCCCATGTACTTGCTTAGATAATCAAAGATGAAGACGAAGTTGATGTTGTATTCTGGCAACCACTCAATTGTATACGTAGGTACATCTACTCTAAACAGTATGTACAAAGATACAAGTAATGAAATGAATAAACCAAATACCGATAACATTGGCAGGTTTCTTGCATATTCCGGCTTCTTTTCCATACCCCAAGCAATGGCTATTGGAATGCTACAAAAAATTGGGGCTAAATATAGCAAAGCAATAAGCTCAATCATGGTAACACCCCCAGAATGACTTTAAGCGCATTCAACAATCCCGTTGCTAACGGTGGGAAGATGAATGCTATTGATAGCAATCCAATCACGTACAACGGCACGTCAAGCATCCTATCAATTTTTGGTGTCTTAAAGCCCTTTGGTGTTCCGTAGAATATTATCTTTAAAGTGTAAAATCCGTAGAATCCCGATAATATAAATACGAATACTACTGCCACAATAACCCAGATGTTGAATTCATAGATATCAACTATACCTTTCAGAATGAAAAACTCCCCAAACATCCCTATTGTTAAAATACCACCTAAAGTCATGAATCCAAGCAACGCTGCGTTTGATATTGTTGGGATGTATTCGTGCAACCCACCCATCTTTTCGACATCTCTCAAACCGTGATAGACTGCAATAATTGCTCCAGCAGTCATAAAGAGGATTGACTTTCCAAACGCATGAGATATGTACTGAATTACCAAGGCTATTGCACCATAACTGCCCAAACAGATTGCAATCAGGCAGTAACCCATCTGAGAGACGGTTGAATAGGCAAGCAACTTCTTGTAATCTTTTTGTTTAAACACAGAAAAGCCAGCATAGATGCTTGAGATTAAGGCATAGATAAGAATTGGTGTCCTATACATGTCAATGAACCACGGGTCTGTCAAGTAAATTCTTAACAAAATGAAACCAGCCAAACCAACAGTTAATGGGCTTAGCAAGGCACTAACTGGTGTTGGAGCTTCTGCATGTGCCCAAGGAAGCCAGATGTGTGGACCTAAGCCCGGCAACTTCACAAGCATGCCCAAGAATATTAAAAGCCATGCTGTGTAGCTTATAGCTGCTATGTTCTTCAATGCTAAAGTGGAATTCTCGTATGCAATTATCAAGAAACCGATTAATGCCAAAACTCCAGCTATATGCGTCCAGACGAAGTATAAGACAGCAACCCACTGTCTATTTCCATAGCCGTACAAGTAAATCAATGCGAATGATGCCAATAAAGATAACTCAAGGAATATGTAAAGCAAGATTAAGTTGCCACAATAGACAAGCCAAAGCATCGAGACTGCATAGAGGTTATACAAAAATATGTACTTCTTAAACTCGCTCTCAACCTCATACTCCATCTCTTCAAATCTGTGCTTCATGTAAGGCAATGAATAGATTGACACCATCGCTGAAACTATGCAGACAGTCAAGCCAAACGCATTGGCAATCGGGTCTGCGAGTAAATAAAACTCGCCTATCGGTGCCGAAACCTTTGTTATTGGAATCTCAAAGGATGTTCCAGCCATCAGATAGTACAAAATCCCGAAAAATGGAACCATGAAAGATACAAAGGATAAATACGTGGCATTTCTCGAGTTAAAGAAGGGTGCAACAAATGTAACAACTAAGGGTATCAACAGCAATATTACAAGTTCAATCAATCGTATCACCCCCTGCAGAAATCGTATCAACAGATATTGTCCTAAACTTTTTGTCTATCAGCATAATAGCTATGATCAATATCAAAAGTTCACTGCTGCTTGTAAATATCGTGATCACTGCAACACCAAAAGCAGAGGACGGCATAGATGTAAACAATGGAATCAAAGCGAGAAAAACGCTTCCAAACATTAGTTCAAGGCTTATCAGTAATCTTATTAGGTCTCTGCTGGAGATAGCTGTCAAATAGCCTATAAAAAGTACGATGGCAGATACTATCAACAAAAACCAGATCATGAACTCTCCCCCCTTACAAGCCTTATCGCAGACAACATGAGCAATGCCATAAGCGATACCAAAAACACGACTACCAGCAGATATTCCGTTGGAAAACTGGCAAAGCTGTGTTCTTTGATGAGCACAATGCCCATTTGCTCAGAGTAAAGGTAGTACGTGTATGCCAATATAACTGTAACTATGGCAATTGGAATTAGCCAATAAATGCTAATTTTTCTCGCTGGAGTGAATCTATACGTTGCAGCCAATGCAATAGTTATAATACCAATTGCCCCAACAAATATGAAAGTTATCAAAACAAAAACTGACTGAAGGCTGTAAACTGTGTATATCGTTGCGATCAATATCAATGTAGCAGACATGTACAGAGATGCGTACAAGTTGTCTCTGGTAAGCAAAACGCCACAAGCAAAGAGAACGGTTGCAATACCGAGAGTTAAAACCAAGTAATCCATGCACCTCCCTCATTTTTTGCATTAATAAACTTTACTAAATTTATCCATTATCATTATCTATAATTTACAAATATTTACGCTGACATGCTCATCGATTAGCTAAGATTGTGAGTTTTGATTAGTATCTGATTCGTTCAAACTCAAGTTTATACAATGTTCCCCTCCTTAAAACATTGTTTTTCTAATGAAACCTTCTCGCATACGTTTTAACTGCAAGGTTTCCATCAAACTTGATTAACTTAAAATGAAACTCACAGCTAAAATTGATTTATCTCCAAACTTTAAGATTGCTTATAGGCAGTTACAAGCAGCGGTAAATTTTTTACATTTTTACATCACAATTAAACACAATCTTTCACTATTCACTATTTATATACCATAAACTTCATAAATCTTAACAGGTGAGATTATGGAGACAGAAACACAAATGTCCAGACAAATAAAATCATCATTAGAGCCGAGAAAATCGAAAACAAATCGGAATAGTCCAAGATTGCATATCACACTATCTCAAGAAAATTATAAATTCCTCAAGGAAAAAACGCCAAACGCCTCAAAATTCATTGATGAAATATTAAACATCGTTCGTTCAGGAATTCAGCCCGTAGCTGTCGTTATTTCAGGAATTGGAGGCGTTTCCTCTCTTGCGGGGGTTGCCGAGTCAGGAAAAGGCGCTAGATTGAGGGTCTAGTCCCGTAGGGGTCCGAGGGTTCAAATCCCTCCCCCCGCATGATTTTGATTTCGTAAATAAGAATTCTCTCAGTCTATTTTCCAGAAAAGCTGAAATATTAAAAGCGTGAGTGCGAGCCCAGTGAATGAATTAAATTACTTCTTTTGGTGGGAGATAGAATAACTTGTTATCATAATCTATAGGCAATAATTACAACTATTCTATTGGTGAAAAGATATATTAAGAGAACACTCCCACAAACTATATGGAAGAAGCTCTAAAACGCATAGAGTCTAAGCTTGATAAGATTCTCGAGATTCTCGAAGAAACAATCTTAACTGACGAGAAAATAAAAGAACTGGATGAAATCAGCGATAGAATGAAGAAGGGAGAGAAAGTTCCACTTGAAGAGCTCTTATGAAGGTTTACCTCGACAAAGATCACATAAAGCAGAGTAATTAGATTGGATTCCATCCTCTTAATAGATGATGACTTTTTTATTGGAGATGAAATAGAAAAAGATTAGAGAGTTAGAGATGAATTAAGAAAACAGAGAGATACCAATACGATCAAAGAAGAATCTAAGTTGTTGGAGAAAACGTATCTTAACCCTACATAATATAATGAATTAAAAATTAAAATTAATAGAATTATCTCATCTTTTTTGGCATGCATTTCTCGCACACTGGTATAACTTCTACGTAATCTTTGTACAAACCTCTTCTCCATACTCCAATGTAGTGAATGTGCCCCATGCAAACCGGTTTTTTTACACATACCACAGTATCTCCAAGTTTTTCTTTCTTCTTTCGGGTTCAACTCTTTTCCACAAATGGCACACTTTAACATATCCCCACCTCAAATCTTCGCAACAACCTTTGCCAAATCAGAAGCGGTAAAGATACCCTTTATTTCTCCATTTTCAACCACAACAAGTCTCTTTATTCCCATATCTGCCATTATCTTGGCAGATTCTCTGACCGTGTAATCGGGTGAAACTGTTATGAGTGGTGTTGACGTGTATTTCCCTACCTCATCTTCTAAATTTCCTTCAGTTAGCACTCTGGAGACCAAATCTCTCTCAGTGAATATCCCGTAGGGTTTGTTTTCTCGGGTTACTATTACGCTACCAATCCTTTTTTGCCCCATAATCCTGCAAACTTCCAAGACCGTTGTTTTGTGCTCCACAAACACAACGTCTTTCACCATCGCCTCCCCTACTTTCATAATTAAACGTATATGTTAATCTCATAAATCGATTTCTAGAGTGTAAGAGGGTTGTGGTGAGGAGTTTTAAACTCAAAGCTATCAAAAAAATTTTAATAAGGCTAAATAAATTGCAAGTGTGGGAAAGATTAAGGAAAAACTTGAGGACAATTTCTTCATCAAGGAAGAAGGATACACCAATGAGGAATACGGAGTTTATCCGCTAAAAAGACCGATGGAGGAGTACATAAAAAAAGGATTTGTATGCATCGATAAACCGATGGGTCCGAGCAGTCATGAAGTTGTTGTTTGGGTTAGAAGGATTTTAAACGTGAAAAAGACGGGACATGCTGGAACTTTAGACCCAAGGGTTACAGGCGTTTTACCCGTTTTCATCGAAGATGCTACGAAACTTGTTAAGCTTTTGCAAGGTTCAGAAAAGGAGTACGTGACGTTGATGAAGTTACATGGAAATGTTAGGGAAGAGGACATATTTAGAGTTTTAAAGATGTTTGAAGGTAAGATTTACCAAAGACCCCCATTAAAATCGGCAGTAAAGAAAAAAATTAGAGTTAGGGAGATTTACAAAATTGAAGTTTTAGAAATAGATGGCAGGGATGTTTTGTTCAAGGTAAGAACTGAAGCTGGGACCTATATAAGAAAACTCTGTACAGATATTGGCGAAGTTTTGGGTTGTGGGGCACACATGCAGGAGCTGAGAAGAATTAAAACCGGAAGTTTTGACGAAAGTATTTGCCACACTTTACACGATTTGATGGATGCCTACGTTTTTTGGAGAGAGGAAGGAGAGGAGAAATACTTAAGGCAGATAATCAAACCGATGGAATTTGCTGTTGTCAACATCCCAAAGATTGTGATTAAAGACACGGCTGTCGATGCAATATGTCATGGGGCAGATTTGAGTGCCAAGGGCATTCATTACATAGAAAAGACCGTTAAAAGGGGGAAGGACGTAGTAATTTTTACAATGAAAAATGAGCTGGTTGCCTTGGGTAAAGCATTAATGGATGCTGAGAAGATGTTGAAGGCTAAAAGTGGTATAGTTGTTGATGTTGATAGGGTTATCATGGAAAGAGGAGTTTATCCAGCATACTGGAAGGGGCGTTCAGTTTGATGGACTATTATTTTTAATCGATTTTTTTAATTACAAAGTAATAAACGTTATAAGACCAATATCAAAAACCAATTGTGGAGTTGATAGATTCTCTGATAAACACAGCCGTATTTCTTGCTAAAACAGTACCCATCATAGCTTTTGTGTTTTATCTTGTCTCCTACTCAATAAACAAAAGTATTATGGAGAAAATTGCTAAAAAAATTGAACCTTTGCTAAAAAAATTGAATTTAAATCCAATTACAATTGCGAGCATTGCAACGTGTTTTGTAAGTCCAACAGCGGCTTATTCGATGTTGTCTCAAGCTTTGAAGGAGAGAGAGGTTGATGAAAAGGAGGTGATTGCTGCATCTTTCTTAAATTCCTTTCCAAGCATATTCAGCCATCTTTATACATTCTTTATTCCCTTCGTCATACCTATTCTGGGTTGGGCTGGCGTAATCTATTCAATAACAAGATTTGCAGTTGCAATTGCTAAATCGCTTATCGGTTATTTAATGGCTTTGAAGTGGAAAAGTGGTGACATAGAAGAAATAAAAGTAGAGAGAAGAAGTGTGGAGCCTTTAAAAGCTACGCTTGACAACTTGAAGAGAATTGTACCTATAATGTTTTTTACCTTTTTTGCAGTTGATGTGCTATCAAAATACGGAGTTTTCAGCGAATTAAAAAACGTGTTAGGCTTTATAACATTTGTTGACCCAAACGTCATTGCAATAGCAACGATAGAATTCGTTAATGTCAGGACTGCTGTTGTTTTTGCCGCCGGATTGTTAGAAACTGGTATGAACGTAAAGTGGGCGGTTATTGGCTTGTTGTTGGGCAACGTGATAAGCTTTTCTACGAGGTCCATAAAACATTCTTTACCCATGCACGTATCTTTGTTTGGAAAGTTGGGGGTGAAGATTGTTGTGCTTAATGCCATTGTATCTTTTATCCTCGACGTTATCATTATTGTTCTTCTTACCTTATTCCTTTAATTTAAAGTTTTTAATTCTAAATTGACTGAAACTTTTTTAAGTTTGATTTTCAAGTCAGATTATATTTATATATCTCACTGTGTTGTTACTTGCATGACACAAATCGTTTCTTCTGGTATTTCCGGTTTGGATAGGGTATTAAAAGGTGGACTTATTAAAGGTTGTAGTTATCTCGTTAAGGGCTGTCCGGGAAGTGGGAAGACGATTTTCGGATTGCAATTTTTATTGGAGGGTGTAAAAAACGATGAAAAGTCGGTACTCATCTCCTTTGAGGAATCAGAAAGGGAAGTTCGAACACAAGCGAAATCTTTTGGATGGGATGTGGATGATGTTGTGTTCGTGGATTTGATAAAGGAGTTTGACGTATTTTCTTCAAACTTTTTGTTCTTAGATTCGGGCAATCTCGCCGAAATAAACTCGTTTATTCAAACTATAGCCAGAAAGGAGGAGTTGAAGGGAGTTGAAAGGTTATTGTTGATGGGTGTTCGGTTCTTAGGGATATTATAAATAACGAAGCCCTATTCAGAAGGGTTTTCTCTTCAATCGTCAACTTTTTGGGTGAAAGGAAAATTACAACTTTAGTGTCGGATGAAATGATACTGGATATTGGTAGGGAGGCTATTAGCTACTTGACGAGTGGAGAATTTGTGTTAGAAATTCATGAAAGAAGAGATAGAGAAGTGTTGAGGACGATAAACGTTGTGAAGTATCGTGGTGGAGATGCGCACGTTGGGAGGCATTACTTTGAGATAACCAAACAGGGAATAGTTGTTTACCCGATAATTCCAAATTCGTTTGAGGTTAAGCCAAGGGAGCGATTTTCATCGGGAAATGCAAATCTCGACTCTCTCATCGGACCTCTGTACACGAACTCAACGATTATGATAACTGGAAAGAGCGGGGTTGGTAAAACGAACACATCCCTTCAGTTTCTGCTTGAAAACGATAGGAATGGAAAGGTAGGAATTCTATACACTTTTGAAGAGGATGAAGATGAAATAAGGAGGAGATACAAAGACTTATTCAACTATACGCCGAAAAAAATTGTCATAAAGAAACTATCACCTTACAATTTGAAGATCGGGAAATTCTACAACATCATCGAGAACGACGTTCTATCATTAAATCCATCGCTGATAGTAATAGATTCAATAAACATACTTGGCAGAACAGTTTTGATGAAAGAAGAATTGGAGAGGCTTTTGTACTTCATCCAGATTTTATCGAGAAGCAATAGTGTAACTTTGATTTTGATTCACGAGCTTTTGGATTCTGTTGACGTCTTTCAGTATTCAGGTGGCTTGAGTCATTTCGCTGATTACATAATACTTGGAAGGCATGTGGAAATGGAGGGTGAACTTTTAAAGGCAATCTACACGATCAAAAACAGGTTTGGTGATCACGAGAGATCAGCAAGAATTGTCGAATTCAAAAAAGGTTTAGAGGTTGGAAAGCCGTTAGAGGATTATAAAGGCATTATCTCTGGGCACTATACGTATTAGCGTAGTTATATTACAAAATTACGACTTTCTTGACTAAGTACATTTTATTAAGCTATTTTTCTCTCATTTCAACGGTAGTTTAACCAATGAAAAACCCTTAGCATGAACAAACCCATGATTTCCTCTCTCTTTCACAAGTTTAAATGGCTTTGGTTTGACGTTTAATTTCTTAATCTCTCCATAATAGTTTTTAAAAATAATCTCAGCAAGATTAATACCGTATACATCCCTAAAAAGGATGCTTGGAGTTGTTAGCCTTGCATTGATCTCTATGATGTAAGGAATGTCGCTTAAAACAACATCAACACCGACATACCCAAAAAGACCCTTTACACTCTCTATAGCTTTAATGCATTCATCAACAACTTGTTTTTGCGATTCTGCTTCAATCTTAAGCGGAACAATTGCCCCACCATATCTGAAATCGTTGATTATCTGTTTGTTAATGCTTATCAGCTCCACATCATCACCAACAATAAAACTGAGGCTGATGCTATCACCTTTAACGTACTCTTGAGCAATGTATCCTTCTTCGATTTCTGCGATATTAGTAAGCTTTATGTTTTCCCCACCACAAGAAACCCTTGGCTTAACCACAAACAAATCGCCAACGGGTTTTTTGGATGTTTTTGGCATGTTCACTTTTCTTTTCAACTTTTTGTATAACCTCCACTTGTCACTCGTTACACCTATTGCCTTACTTGAACAACCCAAATTCTTCAAACCTGCCTTTTCAATTTTTTTTGTCAGGTTAAACAACAAAAAGTCGTCTTCAGGAGCGATGATTAATGCGTATTCCGCATCCAAGCAATTTTCAAAGCTCTTTTCCCAGTTATCTGTTGTTGGTAATCCAAAAAGGTTTTTAAAATCCTCCCTAACAAAAGATTTTACCTCAGCAAAATCAAAATCGTTGTATAAAGCGGAAAACATCCCCAGTCCTTCAACCAAGATACTATCTGGTGTTTCTCCACCACAGGTGGCGAATTCAAAGTAAAAAATTTCAGGCTTCGATTTCCTCTTCAATAAAGTCCTCCTCATTCAATATAATTGCTATGTCGGCTGAATTCTTCAACGCTGTCGAAAATCCGGGTTCTGCTCCAATTATTATCGTTTCCTTCCCCATTTCCATTGCCTTCTTCAAAACAGCTTTGAAGTCGGCATCTCTAGTAACTAAAGCTATCGCATCTAAAGACTCGTTGTATATCATCTCCATTGCCTCAACTGCCATTCTGACATCAACATCTCCGGAAGTTATTATCGGCTCAAAACCTTGGTTTTCTATTGCTTCAACCAATTTTTCTCCAGCATATTGATTTAAAAACACCTTGGCAACTTTAATATCACCGTATTCTCCAAGAATTTCTCTAATCTCACTCAAATTGATATTGAACTCCTTTCGAAGCATGTTTGGTCCATCAACTAATACACCAACCTTTCTTCTGGTTGCCACTCTTTTTGTTGATAAATAACTTTTAATTCTCTGTATCTTTGAGAAACTTAACTTTTTTCTGATTGACATGATAATCCGTTTTATTATAATCACTTAAGCTTAAAAAATTTTTGAATGTCAGCTTTTGAAAATTAAATGATGAGGTAGTCTATAAT
>QMZC01000046.1 GCA_003662995.1 Archaeoglobales archaeon | reverse complement strand
TCTCGTCTCCTTCTACTGGAATTACTGGTAATCTCATTCCAATCACCGAGAAAATCAAAAATCAATGAGATTTATTAATTTTACTGTTTATTGTTGCTTTATTTTTGATTTAGAGTTGTTTGGTTTTGTCCCGTTATAAGAGAAGATTGATATGTTGTTTGTTTTGGATATAGAGGTGTCTAAAAGGAGTTTGATGTGAGGATAGTAGGAACACCATATAAGCATTAATACATTAAGTATTTGTTTGTAAAATAACCATACTAAATTAAAATAAAATTTGGTTAAATATTAATAGATAATAACTTTAGTTATGCAGTTAGAAAAGTTTTGGTCTTGGTGTGCTTTGAGGAATTATTTCTCCAAAAACTGGAGGAAGTATATTCTTAATCTGCTCAGTTGTTGGATTATTCTTTTGGGTTATAGCAGTTGGCTTACTCAAGGTTCAAGGATGGACACACACTCTAGCAATAATTCTCTCAGCAATTAGTTTGGTCTACTTTCCAGTGGGTACAGTAATAGGGGCAATTTGCCTAGGTTATTACTAAAGTCAGATGTAAAGCAGGCTTATGGTAAAAAATAAGATTTCAAATATTATAATGTTCAACCAAAGTAGTGCTTATGCCCTGTTCAGTTTTTAGCAAGTCAAAACCATAGATAATGGCCCTCTCCCCTACCTCTCCAGAGATTCTATAGGAAATGATTATTGATAGGTAATAGTGTCTATTTTGAAAGTTTTTTGTATTATAAGGTATCTGATGTCCATAAGAACCGTATGGACCTCCTGCACTAGGTTGTAAAATAACTTTCGATGAGGTGCCTACAGATTCTTCAAAGATTGTTTTAGAATCTGCACTAATCTTTATGTGAAAATTGGTGTAGAGTAGTGGTAGGTCTCCTATGTTCTTGTAGTGGAGAGTTATTGGATGGTACATCTCTTTCCCTACTATATTTTTCGTATCATAGTATACATTTACAATTATATCTGGACCTTTAAATGTAGGCTTTTTGCTACAAATCATCTCCCTTGAAGGGTAAGCCTCTAATACTACAGTATAATTTCTTGATTTTGGAGTGGTTTTGGGAGGAGCCATCTGGAATCTTACAATCTCTAACCCATCAAACAAGTTCTCTTTTGGTATAAACTTCTTTCCAATTGTTTTTCCATCAGGATCGCTTACTATAACATACATATCTGTAAAATTGTGTCTTGCTATGATCTTAAGGTTTAGCTCTACATGTGGTACATTTTCTTGATAGGAGACATCTGTACTCCACTTACATCATAGTCAGGTATAGATGCGTTAGGAGTCGGTGTTTTAGCGGAGTTTGGAGTTACCTTACTTTTTGGCTCTACGCATCCTATTAGAGCGGAAATCAACATTAAGCAAACAATTAAAATTCCAAACTTTTTTAGCTTCACCATATTTTACCTCCGTAGTTTTAATATCTAATCCTATCTCTCAAAAACAAACCTGAGATTATGGCTATTACTGCAATGATCGTTTCGAATCCTGGAATTAAAGGAATCTCACTCTTAGCATAGAGTTTAGTTATTTTATTGTAAGTATTTGGTGTGAGATGCCACTCTGCCTTGTTTCCCTCAACCTTGTCTGCATTGCTCTCAACTATCTTTCCAGGCATCTCTAAGTAAACATTAATGTTAATGGGAACAGAAGTAGCATCTGAGGATTCTTTGGAATACTGCTCGAATATGATATATCCATTCTCCTTTGTTATCTTGATACCTCTTATGGACTCAGAACTTATAGTCTTGAACTTACCTACAAGTTTAACTGTTTTATTGTTGAACCAGTATTCTTTGCATATCATATCGTGACTTTCATACACAACTACAATACCGTCGTTTGTTATTCTTCTGTCTTTTAGTACCCATTTTGATTCTTTGTAATTGCTTAGACCTTTACCCTTACAAAGGCTACCCTCTTCTTTAACGATATAAGGTAAACCAGTTACAGAAACCCAGAAGTCTTCTATCTCACCATCTTTATTAACCTTAACGTGCTCATCAATGGTAACACAACCAGTTATAAAAAGACCAAATACTAATAAGGCCAAAATCCCAAACTTTTTTAGCCCTATCATATCTTTTCATCTCCAAATTCACTTACTATTGATGCCATAACTTTCTTGTACTCTCTCTCAATGTAAGCTGTAACCTCACCCAAAGCTTCTTTAGCCTTGCCTATATGTTCAAAGCCTTTTAGACTGTTAATCCAGTCATTCGCATCGTTAAGGGTTGTTTTTAGAATATACTTTTCACTTCTCGGAGTTTTATCCCAAACTTCCCGATAAGCTTCACCTAACAGCTTTTGAGCAAATCTGTCAAGTATGTGGTGCAAAAAGAAGGCTCTTAACCCGTCATATCCTCCAATTTCATAGGATTTTCTTGCATCATTAAGAAGGACTTTTGGTATCTCCCTACCATCGTGAATACCTTCAATATCTATTATGCAGTTAACTTTGGTAGCTAAATCTTCTGGTATTCCTACTTCTGATGCGATTTTGTTATGTAACCTCCATTTGGGCATAAAACTTACCTCAGCGACTTTCAATCCAAAAATACCTCCCACAATCATTGCATTTGTATTCTTTAGCTCCAGTTTTCCACTTCCCAAACTCTATCAATTTCGATCCGTAACTTTCAATGTTTCTTGATCCACAACGAGGACACTTAATATCGGACATAAAGAATGTTAGAATAAATCAAATATAATTTTTACTACCAAAATAGGTTCACCAATTTGTTAGTCAGAAAAATATAGTAATACCAAAATGATACACCAATTTATGATCCAAGGTACAGGAAAAGTCATTAACAGACCAACAAAGACTGGTGGTAAAAGTTATGATAAATTCTTCATTTATATCCCGACCAATGTTGCTAAAGATTCAGCTTTCCCCTTCAAACCTGGAGAAGAAGTAGTAGTAAGGATAGATAAAAAGAGGTTGGTTATTGAAAAATTGAAGGAGTGATCAGGTTTTAGTAGGTAAACCATTTTATATTTTCTTGTCAGATAAGAGAGTATGGATTATCGCAAGAAAATACTAGGAAAAATAGGTGGAAAGGTGAGATATCGTTATAAAGGATACGGAACAATAGAAGGGACAATAGAAAATAGGTGTTGTCGCGAAGTAAAAGACGTAACAGGAGAGTACTATCCAATAGTTGACTACATCGTATTTGATAAAGATGGTGAAGAAGTCGAAAGTATAAGATTTGGTTTCTACAAACTCTCCAAAGATGGAAAATTAGTATGGAATAGATATGCAGCATTTGTAGAGGAGGTTACAGAACTTAAAAAGCTGTTTAAGGTGGCTGCAGATGAGATACCAGAATTCAAAGAGATAATAGAAGAAGTGTGCCAGTCACTATGACCACTCTAGTTTGATAATTTATCCCCTTAGTTCTTCACAAGCTGTACAGACCTAACACCAATGATCTCAATAATTCTGCCTTCTTGCCAATTTAGGGCATCAGCTATATCTTTTGGAATTGTTACAACTATGATGGATCTTTCTTAACTTTACCTTCTTACCCATATATATATTATGGTCAGTATTAATTTAAAATAGAAAATAAAGTATAAATTTAAGAAAAATAAAAAGTTAAAAAATCAGAAAATCTCAGGAGCTTTATATTCACCAAAAACTTCCCTCAGCACATCAGTCATCTCTCCAAGTGTTGCTCTTGCCTTAACAGCCTCGTAAATGTAGGGCATTAGATTCTCATCACCTTCAGCAGCTTTTGCCAATGCATTCAATGCTTTCTCAAGCTTATTTTTGTCTCTATTTTCTCTAAACCTCTTTAGCCTATCAATCTGCTTTCTTATCATCTCCTCATCAATTCTCAGTATGTCAATTTGTATGTCCTCCTCAATCTGATACTTATTAACACCTACGACCGTTATCTCTCCCTCATCAATTGCCTTCTGCTTTTCGTAAGCACTTCTTTGTATCTCCCTTTGCACATAACCAGCCTCTATTGCTTTAACCATACCTCCCATCTCGTCAATTCTTTCAATGTATCTCATTGCCTCCTCCTCAATCTTGTCAGTCAGCCACTCTAAATAATAAGAGCCGCCCAAAGGATCAACAACGTCAGCAACACCACTCTCCTCAGCAATAATCTGCTGTGTTCTCAAAGCGATTCTGACTGCTTTTTCCGTAGGCAAGCTTAAAGCTTCATCAAAGCTGTTTGTGTGCAAGCTTTGCGCTCCCCCAAGCACAGCAGCTAAGGCTTGTAAAGTTACCCTAACAATGTTGTTCTCAGGTTGTTGGGCTGTTAGAGTGCAACCAGCAGTTTGCACGTGGAATCTTAGCATCATCGAACGTGGATTTTTAGCGTTAAATCTGTCCTTCATTATCTTAGCCCACAATCTTCTCGCTGCTCTAAATTTAGCAACTTCCTCAATCAGATTGTTACCAGCAGCAAAGAAGAAGCTCAGCCTTGGTGCAAAAGCATCTACGTCCATTCCCCTTTCAATAACCCTTTCAACGTAAGTAATGCCATCAGCCAACGTAAAAGCTATCTCTTGGACGGGTGTAGCTCCAGCCTCCTCCATGTGGTAGCCTGAGATGCTTATCGAGTTCCACTTTGGCATCTCCTTTGCGCAATACATTATTATGTCTGTTGCAAGCCTCAATGACGGCTCTGGTGGGAAGATGTAAGTCCCTCTGGCTATGTACTCCTTAAGCATGTCGTTTTGAACCGTCCCCCTCAAACCAGCTTTATCAACGCCCTGCATCTCAGCTATCGCCACATACATGCTCAAGATTTGGGCACATGTTGAGTTGATCGTCATTGATGTCGAAACCTTGCCCAAGGGTATGCCATCAAACAAAACTTGCATGTCTTCAAGGGTATCAATTGCCACACCAACTTTTCCAACTTCGCCTAGAGCCATTGGATGATCGGAATCGTAACCTATTTGTGTTGGCAAGTCAAAGGCAACACTCAATCCAGTCTGCCCTTGTTCAAGCAGATACTTGTACCTCTTGTTCGTCTCTTCAGCAGTCCCAAAGCCTGCATACTGCCTCATTGTCCATACTCTGCCCCTATACATCGTTGGATACACGCCCCTCGTAAACGGATACAACCCCGGATAGCCCAACTTTGTTTCATAATCAACCTCAACATCCTCAGGAGTGTAAACCCTGTCAACAACAATTCCAGAATACGTTTTAAACTCTTTTTTTCTTTCAGGAGCCTTCTTTAACAAAGGCTCTACATATTTCTCCTCCCACTCCTTCTTGTTCATGTTTATCACCCTTTAAATTTGTTTGATTAACCTAAACAACTTTACAACTTTAAAAAATTAAAAATTAACTCAGGTAGACTAAAGCATCACCTGTTGCTACTTTATCACCTTCATTAATGGCTATCTTGGAAATTACGCCATCAGATGGGGCAGTTATCGGGTTTTCCATCTTCATTGCCTCGATTATCAAAACTGTCTCACCAGCTTTTACTTCATCACCTTCACTCTTCAAGATCTTTGTAACTGTCCCAGCCATCGGTGCGGTTATTGCATTTCCTTCAACCTTTACCTCTTCTCTCTTTACCTCTTTAACTTCTTTAGTCTCTTTAACTGCAACTTCTGGCTTTACAACCTTCTTCAGTTTAACCCCAACCTCCTCAACCTCTATCGTTGCCTTCTTGCCGTTCACTTCAACCTCAAATACTGATGGTGAGATCTCTTTGACTTCAACCTCATACTTTTTTCCAGAAACCCTTACCTCATATTTCATGAAATCACCCTCGACAAGACTTTCCAGTAACTCATCTCCCTCCTAATCTCGATGGGTTTCTCCCTTGCATCTTGCATGTACTTGTGGATTGCTGCAACCGCAGCCAAAAACTCATCAGCATCCATATTATCACCTCACAGAGGAATATTGCCGTGTTTCTTGGGTGGCAACTTCTCACGCTTAGTATCCAAAATCCTCAAGGCAGTTATGATCTTGCTCCTCGTGAACTTTGGATCAATAACATCATCAATGTAACCTCTTGCAGCTGCTCTAAACGGATTTGCAAACTTCCTTCTATACTCTTCAATCTTCTCTTGCCTTTTAGCCTCTGGGTCTTCAGCAACAGCAATTTCCTTCTTAAACACAATATCTGCTGCACCCTCTGGACCCATAACGGCTATTTCAGCCGTTGGAAATGCATAAACAACATCAGCCCCCAAATGCTTACTTCCCATAGCCAAATAAGCCCCTCCATAAGCCTTTCTGACAATTATCGTAACCATTGGGACAGTAGCTTCGCTGTAAGCAAACAATATCTTTGCCCCATGCCTAATTATTCCGCCGTATTCCTGCTGTACTCCAGGCAAGTAACCTGGAACATCAACAAACGTTACTATTGGGATGTTAAAGCAGTCGCAAAATCTTACGAATCTTGCTATTTTATCACTACTGTCAACATCCAAACACCCAGCAAAGTAGCTTGGGTTGTTAGCAACGATTCCAACAGTTTTCCCGTCCATTCTCGCAAAACCAACTGTTGCATTTGGTGCATAAAACGGATGAATCTCCAAAAATTCGCCATTATCAACAACAGCCGTTATTATGTCTCTAACGTCATAAGGCTTAGTTGGATCGTCAGGCACAACATCAACAACCTCTGGTGTTGTTCTTGCTGGATCGTCCCCAGTTTCAACTACTGGGGGGTCGTCAAGGTTGTTTAAGGGCAAATAGCTTATCAATTTCCTGACCAACATCATAGCCTCTTCATCATCTTCTGCTACTAAATGGCAGTTACCGCTCTTCATTGCGTGTGCCTGCCATCCGCCAAGCTCTTGCATCGTCACTTCTTCACCAGTCACAGCTTTGATGACTGCTGGGCCTGTAATGAACATGTAGCAGGCTGGATTTTTGGTCATAATTATGAAATCTCCAATTGCTGGGCTATAAACAGCACCTCCAGCACAAGGTCCAAGGATGACGCTAATTTGCGGTATTACTCCACTTGCAAGCGTGTTTCTGTAAAATATGTCACCGTAGCCTTTTAAAGCATCAACACCTTCCTGAATTCTTGCACCACCGCTATCATTTAAACCGATTACGGGCATTCCAACTTTCATTGCAAAATCCATTATGTAAGCAATCTTGAATCCGTGCATCTCTCCCAAACTTCCACCCATCACGGTAAAATCCTGAGCAAATACTGCCACAGGCCTTCCATCGATCGTTCCATAACCTGTAACAACACCATCTGCTGGCAAATCCAGTTTATCCAAACCAAAATCGATGTTCCTCTTTTCTACAAATGGGTTTACTTCTACAAAGCTTCCTGAATCAAGCAGAAGTTCAATTCTTTCCCTTGCAGTTAGCTTGCCTTGATCGTGCTGTTTCTGTATTCTTTTATCTCCTCCCATCTGTTTTATTTTCTCTTTTTTATCGTATATCTCATCAATAAGCTCTTTTTTCATTTGATCACCTTACACTTTTATCTTTAACCTTAACCCTCAACAAATTCCAGTAGTACACCTTTCGTGCTTTTAGGGTGGATGAATGCAACTTTCTTACCTCCAGCCCCAATTCTTGGCTTTTCATCAATAAGCTTTAAGCCCTCATTCTTGGCGTTTTCCAAGGCTTTTTCAATGTCATCAACGTTTACAGCTATGTGGTGGATTCCTTCCCCTCTCTTTTCAATAAACTTTGCAATTGCACTGTCTTCAGATGTTGCCTCAAGCAACTCTATCTTGCTCTCTCCAACAGGAAGCATTGCAACCTTAACCTTTTGTTCGGCAACCTCTTCAATCTCTTTAACCTCAAAACCCAGTTTTTTGTAAAGCTCCATTGCTTCATTCAAATTGCTTACGGCTATACCGATATGGTCAATTTTTTTAAACATTTCAACCACCTCTTCCCTTCAATTTAACCACATTATTCTTAATAAAATCGATTATCTCGTTTAAAGGTGTACCAGGACCAAAAACACTTGCAATTCCAAGCTGTTTGAGCTTGTCAACATCTTCTTTTGGAATTATTCCTCCTGTTAGAACCAAAACATCTTTGTTCGGCTCTAGACCCCTCTTTTTAAGCTCCTCTATTACATGCGGAATCAACTCAAGATGCGCTCCACTAAGAATGCTCAAACCAATGACATCAACGTCTTCTTGCAACGCAGTCTCAGCAATCTCCTCTGGAGTCCTTCTTATGCCAGTATAAATGACTTCAAAGCCAGCATCCCTCAAAGCTCTTGCAACAACTTTAGCACCTCTATCATGACCGTCTAAACCGGGCTTGGCAACTAAAACTCTAATTCTTCTCTCCATAAATCCTCCCCTCCCCAGATAAGACTGATATAGCTCACTTAACCTGAAAGAAATAAATATCTTTCGAAAATTCTGGTTTTGATTTTTACAAACCAGAAAACATTGTTACTGGCTATTAATTGGTTTAAAAATGCTATTATCTTGCAAATCATTGTAAAAGAGTTATCTGATTTACAGCAACTTTGAAAATGAGTTGTTATTCAGAGTTTGTGGGAACAGTGTAAAATATTAATGGGAAAATAAAGCTCAGGAATGGTAGGGGATGTTTAGGAGATTACCGAATATTTCACCTAACACCGAACAATTCGAATAAGTTCGAATATTTTCACAAATATAAAAGAAAAAAGTTAAATTTAGTTATTTACAAAATATATTTACATTTTTTACAATCTAAAAGAAAATTTTAAATAATAGTTATTGATTTGTTTTGAAAAATATAGGGTGGTAAAATGAAAATGACCAAATTCGGAAATTGCAAACTTTGTGTGTATTTAACAGCGATTGGCTTAACAGCGAGTTTTGCGGTTTTAATAGCTTCAAACTATCTAAACCTTGAATTTGCAAAGGTTTCAGCATTGTTGACAACAGCATTCTTTGCTGTTTGGGGTTTGTTGCATTTAATTGGGTATGCAAGCAAAAAAGATGTGAAAGAAGGTGTAAAACGTGCAACTCAAAATTATTCCCAATAACAAGGAGAAGTTTCATGGGTATTACAGCATGGCTTTTAGCATTATTGGGTATGAGGGGTGTTGCTGCCAAGATTATTCAACCAAAAGTTGTTAATTAGAGGGTTTGAGAGAATTAATGTTGTAAGGAGAGCTTTTTTAAGGAGCAAAGATATTTAGAATGCCCTAGAGTTTGTCAAGTCAAAGGGATGGAGTGTTGATGAGGTGATGGCTGAAACAGTGATACACAGATTCAAGGATGGAGAGATGTTAGCAGTAGGTTTTCCTGTTGGAGATAGGGCTGTTTTGGTTTACTACGAATATTTCAAAGGAACAAAGATAAGATCAGAAGCAAGGGTCTACGTGTTGAAAGATGAAAAGACAGCAAGATTGGAATTTGTAAGTGTTAACGGTAAAGAACCAATCAGAACGTTAGGTGATTGCCCACCTGGAACGGTTGAGTGTCCACAGTGCACGTGTATAGATCAAACTGTCATCAACTGTGTAATATACAATTGTAGCAGATGCGTAGCAGTATGCTTTGGAAATACACTCTGCCTACTTCTTTGTGCAGCGATTTTCTGTCCAGAGTCGATACACTGGTGCTGTCCACAAGAATGTATAGAAATGTACTGCTGTCCAACACCTTAAATATTATGAATTTTTCTTATTTTTTCCTTTTTTTGGGAATATAAATTCGAGGATCCCAAAAATTACAAAGCGTGGTATATTTCTGGCATTAGTAATTGTAACAATAGCGGTTGGACTCTATCTTTACGAAATAGTAACTTTATGGTTTTTAGTTTGTTTGTTCCTCTATGCATTGCTGATTGCTACCAATCTAAACCGTAACAGAATATTGCATCCTACCTTTTTAGCTCTCACTCTTCCACCTCTCTTACTCAGCTCTTTCAATCAGAAATTTGATACAGCATTGTTACATACTTTCTTTGCAGCTGGTAGTTTAGCAAATCTCTCGAAAATGTTTAGTGGTAGTAGACAAACAATTATAGCAACCCCCTCACTCATTGTATGGCTTATCCCTTTGTTTCACCCAAAAAAGGACTGTTTAGAAGTTGTTTTTAGCGTACCTTTTGGCTTCATTTTAACAACTATTATTCTTTTAAACAATCGAGTAGGTGAGTCGGAATGAAACTCATCTCAATAATCCAAAAACACCTCTACTGCTTCTTTTTAGCGAGAAAGGTGGAAAGAGACTTTAGAAAATCCGTTGCAGTTGTAGTAATAGGAGCAGTCCTCTCTGTAGATGGTATGAACGAATCACTTTCCATACTCTTCAACCTACAGATCACCTTACACCACTTAATACTCTTAACTTTTGCCTTCACATTCATGGATTGGTTTTTTAGGACATGCCTTCTCTACACAATTGCCATCCTCTTCTTCGGATACTATGTTGAGTTTAGAACTTTGATGTTGCTTTCAGCCTACTCCTTCCTTACAACAATCCTCGGCAATCCTTATGTCAGAAGGCTTTTCTGGGTATCAGGCAAGAATTGAGCTGGTAATTTTGCTCACAGCTTATGGCTATCTCCCAATAGTATTTGGTAATCTTACAATAATTTTCCTAAGAATTCTCAATCTGAATTTTTATCTTGAATTAACCAGTATTTCCATCGTACTTTCTGTTATTATGTGGATTTATGCAGTCAAAGTGAGTGGAGAGGATGTGGTAGACGGAAGATGCGATTAAAAAACTTGTAGGAGGTGTTTGAATGGTAAAAGGGATTGCAGAGAACGTTTTATTACAATAATTCTTGAGACCTCAAAAACATACCAAAACCTGCTTGAAAAAGCAATAGAACTTTAGAAAACTGAGATTACTACAAAATAAATTTAGTTGCGTGACAGAGTGAGATTTTAGGGAGATCTTCCAGATTGTCATCAACAGCCTAAGTTGTAGCTTATATAATAGGAAAATTTCCTAACAACCAAATCGTCAATTCTGAGGCCCCCATTAGGTATATGTTTACTTTTTAAGGAATTTCAGATAAAACTTTATCGTTATTTATGCCTAAACTCTACTATTACTGTTGACTTCAGCCCCGTCATTTCAAAAACTTTTTTGTTTCATTCGAACTATTCTTTCACTTGAGGATGTTTATTGGAATCGTAAATCTCGTATGTGCCATCCTCGTGTAAAAATAAGAATGGCTTCATGTTAGGCCAGTGACGTCTAGCAGGTAGGTTTACTACAAGTGCCATCAAATGTTGGCATATTGTATCATCTGTCCAGTCTCCTCTCATCCTCACCCTTCGAAATAGCTCACTAAAAGTTACTCTCTCACCTTGGTGTAGGGAATTTCTTATTGCTTCTTTACAAGTTTCCCTCCTCATGCCCTACCCTCTGACTCTTCACCTTTCCAATTCCTTCACATCAAACCCAAGTTTGGTTAGAATTCTGTATGCATCCATCGCTGTAAAGGCTACTCTTGGAAGTCCTGTCACCGCTGCAATAACTTGTTTGATCGGGTATTTTTTCCCTTCAAATACAATATAGTATCTCCTATTGCCTGTCATTTCTTCTGGCACTAGTGTACTTAGAGCTTTAAGGATGCCTTCCTTTGTTATATCATACTTGGTCCCTCCTATAGTAAACACCACCATCAACATCACCAATTTCACTTTCACCATCATTACTTATAAGGTTTTCTATAAGTTTGCGGAATTTGTAATCTCAGACTACTGTTCATAAAAACCCAATTAGTTTGACATAATAATCGAAAGGTAATCTCTAATTTTCGAAGAAATTTTCATAATTAAAAAGATGCAAGAAAGCTATTCTGATTTTCAAATTCAGAAAAGTTAAATTATTGATGGTGTTAGTCAATTCTATGAAAGTTGTCGCTGGTAATGCATCACCGATGCTTGCCTTAAAGGTTGCTGAGGCTTTAAATCTAAAACTCGCAAAAACAACTTTTAAAAAATTTCCAGATAGTGAAATCTATGTCAGAGTTGAGGATTTTGATGATGTAAACATCGTTGTTCAAAGTTTAAACTGCAATGAAGATGTTGTATCTTTGATGCTTTTGTTTGATGCTTTAAGCGATACCGAGATCATAGCAATAATCCCGTACATGGGTTATGCAAGGCAGGATAAAGCATTTGAGGATGGTGAGGCTGTTAGCATTAGGGCTATAGCGAAGTTGTTGGAAAGTTATGCATCTGAGATTATTACGGTAAACATACACAGCAAGGATGCTGCCGGCCATTTCAACAAATTGGTTGATTTAGATGCAATGCCAATTATCGGCAATTATTTTAAAGAACAAGACGTTGTGATGCTTTCTCCCGATTTTGGGTCGTATGAGAGGGTTAAAATTGCTGCAAAGGCTGCAAATTGCGATTTTGATTATCTGGAAAAGAGAAGAATTGATGCGGAAACTGTTGAGATTACACCAAAGAGCTTGGACGTTGAGGGCAAAGACATAGTGTTTGTTGATGACATAATTTCCACTGGAGGGACGATGATTGAGGCATCAAAAATGCTGTTAAAAAGTGGGGCTAAAAGTGTTAGAGCTGTTTGCGTCCATGCTGTATTGGCTAATTACGCTTTGAACAAGCTTTACAATGCTGGTGTGACGGAGGTAATTGCTACAGATACAGTAGAGAAAGTGGTAAGTAAGATAAGTGTTGCTGAGTTGATAGCTAATGAGGTAAAATAAGCAGATATGACTCTAAAATTTTGAGTCAAGGTAAAATTTAACTTGCTAAGTTTTTTAGCAAAAATATTTAATATTTGCATTTCGAAGTTTAGATGTGACCTGGGTTCTAAAGGAAATACTGGACGATGATGCGAAAAAAGAGAAGAGAAAATTGAAAGTAACTAAAAAAGAAAAGGAAACGTATCAAAAAGAAAAAGTAAAGAAAGTTGGGTCAAAGGAGGGGTTGTTACCAACTGGAATAGAATTATTGGACAAAAATCTTGATGGCGGTCTGCCTGAAGGCTCTTTTATATGTATCTATGGCGACCCAGTAGCCACACCTGAAGCCTTTCTCTACCAATTTTCCGCAACGAGGAAAACGTACTACATCAATACAACGAGACCATCAATCATCATTAGGGATGACATAAAGAAGATGGGTTTTGAAGTTAACGATGTCAACTTTATTGACGTTTACTCAAACTACTACTTGAATCCCGTTTTGTCGATGACTCAAGAAGAGAGAGACAAAGAAATTTTGGATTTTGTTGTTAAGGAAATTCAGAAAATTGTTGCCAATGAAAGCGATGCCGTAAATATCATTGTCGATAATTTCTCGTTTTTTGTGGATTTGAAGGTTCCACAAAATCTCAAGGACTTCTTATTAAATAGACTTTACAATGCGGCAAAGGAAAATGAAGGATTTGTTGTAGTATACTTGATAAAGGATTCTCATCCAAAGAAAACAGTTGTAAAAATTTTTGACAAATCCGACATAATATTCTTTGTTGATATTAGCATTACGGGCTCAAGATTTGTAAAACTGTTTGGAATACCAAAGATTAGGGGAATGGTAACATTAAACGACATCTACAAGTTTGAAATCAACGAAGGTGTGCAGCTTGATACTTCAAGGGACATAGCTTAGCCTTTGTTTAAAAACTTGAGACTTGAAACCTGAAACCACTAAAATTTAATATCAAAACTCTGATTGGTTTTATGGAGGAATGTTTAAGAGTTATTCACGAACGAGTTTCAATAAGGAAGTTTAAGAATGATGAAATTTCCGACGAAGTTCTAATGAAGATTCTAAAAGCTGGAAATGCTGCACCTTCAGCGGGTAATTTGCAGGCAAGAGATTTTATTGTTGTCAAAGATAAAAATACAAAACTCAAGTTGGCTAAAGCATCGCTAAACCAGATGTTTATTGCTGAAGCTCCCGTTGTTATCGTTGTTTGTGCAAACTATCCAAGGAGTATGAGGGTGTATAGGGAAAGGGGTAAGCTATATGCAGAACAGGATGCTACTGCTGCAGTTGAAAACATGTTGTTAGCAATCCATGCCTTGGGTTTAGGAGCGGTGTGGGTTGGCGCATTTTACGAATCGGAAGTATCGGAAATACTGGAAGTTCCTGACTATGCACGACCGATAGCAATCATACCCGTTGGATACCCAGCAGAAAAACCTGAGCCAAGGAGCAGGTATCCTATTGATGTCATTACTCACTGGGAGAAGTGGTAGCCAGTATCAGCAAAAATTATATGGAATTTGCATTAAGATTGTCTATGGAGTACCTGTATTACTTGTACCCTTTAAGGACATTTTTGGTAGTTGCTGGCACTATTGAAAAGCCAAATGCGATGACTGCCGACTGGGTTACACCACTCTCATTTAGACCAACTTTGTTGGGAGTTTCGATTGGGCACACAAGGTACACAAAAAAGTTGATTGAGAAGGAGAAGGATTTTGTTGTAGCGGTCCCAACTTTGGAGTTGCTGAAGGATGTTTGGGTTGCTGGAACGGTGAGTGGGGTTAAAGTTAACAAGGCTGAGGAAATGAGTGTAACTTTTGTAGAATCCAAAAAGGTCAAAGCCCCTTCAATCAAGGAGTGTCAGGCGAACCTCGAATGCAAGGTTGTGAATGAAGTGGATGTTGGAGACCATACGTTTTTTGTTGGAGAGATCGTGAACGTTAGTTATGGGGATGCATTTAAAGAAAAACCAGACATAAAGAGTTACAAATTCATAATGCACCTCATGGGGAGAGATTTCACAACAAATTCATCGGAAATATACAATCCATAATTTTTTGATTTTATTGCTAAATAATCAGATATATACGAAACCCCAACATTTAATATAACGATACACTACAATAATTGTGGAAGTTGTAACATACTCAAGAAACGTATTTTTGCCATTAACAAACGCATGTAGAAACAGATGTGCCTACTGTGGTTTTAGGAGTGACAATCCAAGGTTAATGGATGAAAAAGAGGTGTTGGACTTATTAAGGAAGGCAAGAAACGCCAAAGAAGCTTTATTTACATTCGGTGAAAAGCCTGAGGTTTATGATGAAATAAAAAACAAGCTTAAAACGATGGGATATTCATCTTTTTTGGATTACATAGTTGCAATGAACAAAATGGCAATAGAAAATGGGTTTTTGCCCCACACCAATGCTGGAATTCTCGATAAATCTGAATTGAGAAAGCTAAAGCCATACAACGCAAGCATGGGCTTAATGCTTGAGCAGGCTGTTGAATTGGATTGCCACAAAAACAGTCCAGGAAAAAAGCCTGAGGTAAGGCTTAAGATGATTGAAGATGCTGGAAAGTTAAAAATTCCATTTACAACGGGCATCTTGGTGGGAATTGGGGAAAAAGAATACGATAGGGAATACTCCATAGAAGTGATTGCAGAAATTCACAAAAATTATGAACATATTCAAGAAGTGATAATTCAGAACTTTAGCCCGAAAAAAGGAACTGAAATGGAAAATTTTAGCCCACCAACGATTGAAGAAATGCTTGAAACTGTTAAGATGGCAAGGAAGGTTTTGCCCAAAGATATAACAATTCAGATCCCGCCAAATTTGGTTGATGACCTATATCCATTCATAAAAGCTGGAGTGCGGGATTTGGGTGGTATATCAGACGTTACACCCGATTATATAAACCCTGAACATCCATGGCCTACAATACAAAAAATCGAAAGACGTTTAAAGGGAGAAGTTCTGCTAAGAGAGAGATTGCCCATATATCCTAAATACGTAAAATTAGGTTGGTTTGGTGAAGAGATCGGTTGGCTCATCAAAAAACTTTCAGATGGAGATGGGTATGCTAATTCAGGATTATAAAAAATTGATAGAGGAACCGTTTGAAACGTTTAGAATTGCTGATGAGATCAGGAGAAAAGTTGTTGGTGACGTGGTTACTTTCGTTGTAAACAGGAACATAAACTTCACCGATATTTGTGTAAATAGGTGCAAGTTTTGTTCTTTTAGAAACAAATCAAGATTTTTGCTCAGTATTGAAGAAATAAAGAGGAAGGTTGAGGAAGCCTTAGACTACGGATGTACGGAGGTTTGCATTCAAGGCGGCATACATCCAAAGTCCGATTTGGATTTTTACATCTCAATTCTTGAGGCTGTGAGAGAGGTGTCAGACAAAATCCACATACACGCCTTTTCACCAATGGAAGTGTATAATGCGGCGAGAAAGAGTGATGTTAGCATTAAAGACGTTTTGAAGGAGTTGAAAAAAGCTGGATTGAATTCGATGCCAGGAACTGCAGCAGAAATTCTGAATGATGGAATAAGAAGGAAAATCTGTCCTGAGAAGTTAACAACGCAACAGTGGATTGATGTGATTACCAAAGCTCACAAGATTGGCATACCAACAACAGCCACTATGATGTACGGGCATATTGAAGATTGGAGCCATAGGATTGAACATTTGTTGATAATCAAGCAAATCCAGCAAAAAACCTCAGGTTTTACTGAATTTATCCCCCTACCGTTCATGTGGAAGAACAACGAGTTGGGCAGAATTACAAAAAGCCCCTCTGGTTTTGAAGACTTGCTTGTCATAGCAATTTCAAGAATAATGTTGTATCCTGAAATAAAGAATATACAGGCTTCGTGGGTTAAAATGGGGTTAAAGCTGGCTCAAGCCGCATTGAACTTTGGGGCGAATGATTTAGGTGGGACTTTAATGGAAGAGAACATATCAAAGGCTGCTGGAGCGACGAGTGGCGAATTTTTGGAGGTTGATGAATTAAAGGCTTTGATAGAGTCTGCTGGCAGAATAGCGAGGCAGAGGGATACGTTGTATAGGATTATTGATTGATTTTTAGGTTTTTAATTTAAAGATTGTTACTGTTAAGACTTTTCTTTTATTGAGAGTAAACTTTTTTAATGTTTAGGTATGTTATAATTTCATAGAAAATAACCCCATAAAATTTCGAGTTAGTTGTAATTTAGGCTTAATCAGACATGAGCAGATGTAAATAAAAATAGTTGGTGATAAAGTGAGTGGAGTTCAAATAAAATTGAAACTTCAGAATGTACTTGAAACTTCTCTTTTTAACAACATAGTTAAAGAATACTTCCAGAACACGTTTCCAAAAATCTTTGAAAAATACAATACAACACCAGCAAAAGGTGGTATTGGATTTGAAGAATATTCAGATATGAGTTATCCTATGCATATTCTCAATGGGATATTGCCCTCAATGATATATTTAGAGCAGAAATTATTGGAAAATGAAAATACATCTGAATTGGTAAAACGAGAAGACTCCGATATAAAAATGCTAGTTAAATGTACTCTGCTTGGAATAACATTACATGACATCAATAAGTTGGTGGGAAAATCAAGTTTGATAGAATCTTTAGAACATTTCGATGGAATAATTAATGAATTAGGACTAAGATTATCAAACGAGGAAAAGAATATAATAAAATATCTAATAGTCAGTACGGAAGACAAAACAAGATATACGATTTCTGATAGTGAACTACCGAGAAGAAGGAGTTTAGATAGATTCATCAAAGATTATCTACTGGAAGTTGTACATTTAGCAGATGGTATCTCAATACCCCCGGAAGAATCATTTTCACACACTTTTTATATCACTTCAAAAAAGTTACGAAATTACTTTCCAGAAGTTCATACATTCTACTTTCATGAAGCTCCCTATGAGGTACTCAGTAGATATTTGCTGATCAAATTTATTGGTCAAATAGATGGAAAAATACTGCTGATATCTCCCAGAGGTTTTATTTGGATTGGAAAACGGCTAACAAGTAAAGAAATAGAAAAATTATTAAACAAATTCAAAAATGAGTTTGAAAAGTTACTTCTTGATAATTTAGATAAAATGGTAATTTTAACTTGGGAGAAAACTCAATTAGATATTTTTAGATTTTTTGAGCCTACAGAAGAATTCATAAAAAATTTAATAAAAAATTTTATAGAAAAGAATGAATATTTCCTTTTAGAATACAAACTACCAAGAGACGAGACGAAGAAAGAGAATATAAAAAGAGAAATAGAAAAATTAAAAGAGGAAGGTAAAATTGACATATTGGTTCTTTTAAGAGCCGTATCTAATATAAAACCTGATGACAAAATTTCAAGAAAGATTAAGAACAATCTTAAGAAAAACTGGCTATTGGATGCAGAAGAAGTCAAAGAAAAGGAATTAAAAATTATCGGGGCTACACATAGGTTTTCTATCGAAGAAAAAGAAAAACTATATTCTGAATTTGTTAAAATGGTTAAAGAAGAGTATAAAAATTCAAAAATAGATATTAAAGAGCTTTTCAGAACAGTACTAGCATATGCGTACCTAGATAATAAACCAATTTTTGAGATTAAGGTGCATGATATAGGGGATAAACAAAATATTTGCTCAATTTGTGGTGCAGAAACGAGTATCGTGGCTAAAGAAGGTGTTGCTTTTGGCTTCGCTCCGCGAGGATTTACAAACCGTACAGTAGTTTCAATTAAGAATACTGAGCGTAAAACCTGTGAAACTTGTTTAGCAGAAGTAATGTTACGAAAGTTAATCTTTAGTCGTAGTAAGGATTTATATGCAGTATATATTGATGCCTGTGATTATACCACACCAATTCTCAATGCTGAAGGGGTAGCAAAAAAGATAGAAGAACAAATTAACTGTCTTCGTGCATTATCTAACGATATCTTTAATTCCTATAGGATTGTTTACGGATATCCCTTTAAAGATTCAAAAAATGTGATGATTCCTTTTTTAATGGCACATCTTCAAACGGGTAAAGAGGCGGACTTTCTTAGGAGATTCTATGAGCTATTGGTTTTTGCCAGTAATACAGGGTTCAAAGTATATCTTACATATGCATTAAATCCTGACAGGATCAAAAAAGAAACTTTTGTTCTAGATTATGCTCTGTATAGTCCTGAAATTTTTGACCTTATAAACCCTACTCATTCTCCAACCACCTCATCAAAAAGCTTGAATGCAACACCTAACCTCGCCTCTACAGGCAACCTGCTCCAGAAGGCATCTTC